>NZ_JBEBMH010000050.1:0-23124 GCF_040081985.1 Mesorhizobium yinganensis
CCAAGCGCAACCGCAAGGACCCCGCGCCATACGATGCTGAGAAATACAAGTGGCGAAACCTGGTCGAGCGGCTGTTCAACAAGCTCAAGAACTGGCGCCGCGTCGCCACCAGATACGACAAGACAAAGGAATCCTACCTTGGCTTCGTCGCCATCGCAGCAGCCAAGCTTTGGTTACCCTTTGTCCACGAGACCTAAGATGCCTTCTGCGGAGGCGTTGCAAGATAGGTCGCCCACGCGTCCATCAACTGCCTGCGCTTCTCCAGCGCGTCGCTACGACGGTAAGCGCGCTCCACGGCGTTGCCGACGAGGTGCGCCAGCGACCATTCGGCGATCTCGCGCGGAAAGTCGGTTTCCTCGCCAGCCCAATCCCTGAACATGCTACGCAGGCCGTGCAGGGTCGCTGCCTTGTCCGGCGAGGCCAGCCGCAGCGCCTTCGTCATGGCGGTATCGGACACCGGACGGTCCTCTATGCCGCCGCCGAAAATCAGGGTGCCGGTTGCTCGCTGTCGCATCGTCTCGACGATCTCCAGCGCGCGCTCGCACAGCGGCACGACGTGCTCCTTGTTCATCTTCATACGCTCTGCCGGCACGGTCCATGTCTTCGCCGCCACGTCGATTTCATCGAATTGCGCGCCCCGCGCCTCGCCGGTCCTCGCCGCAGTGAGGGCGATGAACTCGACGGCCCGCGCCGCCGTGCCCATCGACTGCCGGAGCTTCGCAATCATCTTCGGCGCCTCGGCGTAGGCCAGCGCGGCATGATGGCCGCGTGTCAGCTTCTGGCGCTTCGGCATAACCTTGTCGAGCAACCCCTTCCACCGCGCGGGATTGCCGGCGGTGCGCCACTCGTGCGCGATGGCGAAGTCAATCACAGCCTGGATGCGCGAGCGAAGCCTGTCGGCAGTCTCCGGCCGCTCCAGCCAGTGCGGCGTCAGACAATCCTTGACGTCCCCCATGACGATGTTGGCGACGGGCAGGTCATGCAGAGGCTTCGCATATTCCCGAAGCGTCATCTCCCATTGTTGCCGGTGCTTGTCGTTGGTCCACCCGCCAGCCTTGGAAGCTAGAAGCTCATCCATGCAATGGGCGAAGGTGATGATTCGCGGCTTCTTCGTTTCGCCGCGAGGGTCTTGGCCTCGGGCCAGCTTGTCCCGGATCACATCTGCCTTCTGGCGAGCCAGGACGAGAGATACCGGCGCAGTCCCCTGCCCGTATCCGCCGAGCCCGATTTCGTTACGCTCGGCACCGCGACGATAGATGAAAAACCACTGCGCCGAGCCGCCCTTGCGGACACGGAAGAATAAACCGTCGCCGTCGCTGTAGATGCCCGGCTTGTCGAGCCGCTTCAGTCCCGCTTCTGATAGCTTGTACCGCGCCATTTTCCCGGCCCGTTGCCATAACCAACGTTTCGAACATATTGACTTTATTGGCAACTACAAGGGGCGCATTGACGGTATAGACAGCAAAAACGGCGGAACGAATCCCCCCCTCTCCGCCATGGCATTGTTTAATTGAGTTTTTCGGCCTTTTTCACTCAGTCACATAACCCTGAAGTCTCCGAGCAGGGTTGATCGGGTACGAAAATACTATGTGAGCGGCCGGCGATGCCAGCGCGTCACCAGTGAGCGCGACGCCTAGCGTGGTTATATGCTTCATCGGCGAATGAGGGCGAACACCGCTTTGACGCGGCGCGTGCGATCGACAAGTGTATCTCCATGCAAGCGGCATAGAGGACGCTTTTCCCAAAGATTAAATTGAAATACTTATCGGGCATGCCGCGATTGAGAGTGGCGTGAATTCCGAATAGATCGGAAGGCACATTCACTTTTACGGCGTGAGCTTTTGATTTCCGGGTCATCGAACAGCCAGGTTGGGTTACTCTGTAAATGCCGCCCGTTTTCTTTTTCCAAGTTACAAATTGGAAAGACTTGGTCACAAGTCTGCGAAAACGTTGTCATCCCCAGAAGTCGTGCCCGCTAGCGGCGTCGTTGACGGCATTTGACCGTTGTCGGCTGACATTGCTGCGACCACGCGCAAGGCAGCGGAGTACCGATGCTCTGACTTCCCGTGCCCGTCGGTTCCGTGTGTAGCTGAAACCACTTTTGCCGCGGTGGCAGGGTGAACTGACGCTTTTGTCCACGAGCCTGCTGCAGGCTTTCGCTATGACCCTCGAACAGGATCGGACGTGTTCGCGCCGATCTATTCCTGCATGCCGAACCACCTGATCAAGATCATCCGCTATCCCGGCCGCGACGCCACGGAGGGGGGCAGGGCGTCGGCGCGCACAAGGATAGCGGCTTTCTCGCGCTGCTCCTCCGGGAGAAGCAGAAGGGGGATTGGAGGTGAAGGTCTTGCAGGGCCGCTGGATCACGGCGGTGCAGCGCGCCGGAACATCGTGGTTAATGTCGGCGAATTGCTGGAGATGGCGACCGACGGTTCTCTGAAAGCCACCGTGCACCGCGGCGTCACGCCGCCGGCCGGCACCGACCGGCTTTCGGTCGCCTTTTTCCTCGGTGCGCCGTTCGACGCCGAGCTTCCGGTGCTCGATCTTGCCCCGCATCTCAAGGCGGAGGCGGGCGGCGTCACCCGCGACCCCAACAATCCGCTTTTCCGCAATTCCCGCCGGAACGCTTTGAAGAGCCGGTTGCGGTCGCATCCCGACGTTGCCCGCCGCCACGCCGATCTACTCGAGGAGCAGGCAAAAACCAAGGCCGCCGCGGCCTGATCCGGAGGAACCCCGATGTCTCGAAACCCTTGGCGCGAAGCTGGAGATTCTCGCCGTGATCATTGTGGTGGCAGCGGTCGCCTGGTGGGCGGTGACATATGCGCAGGTCATGAACAATACCGGTTTTCCGTTACAGCGGGCGCTGCCATGCCCTCTGCCGATTCTGCGCAAGCGTGGCTTGTACCGCCACGATTACGAGACGGAGACGTTGCGCGAGCACTTCCAGGCAGCTTCGCCAGCGCATTCCTTCTAGCAATGCTCTTGCGGTCGGCTTCGGCGGCGATCGTCCTTGTCGCTGTGGCCAGGGGATCTTAGGCGGCGTGGCGTTCGCTATCGAGGCACTGGCGCTGCATGTCTGGATCAGATCTGTGGCCGTGTATGCGCGATCGTATGCGGTTCAGGTTCGGGAGCCGTCGACACGCAGGGTTGAGTGCGTAACGTACCGGCGGCCACGCATTGCGAAGCATCCGGAGCACCGTGATTTAGGTCGAATTGTCTAAGTATAGTCTATTGAAATATTCTCTATATTGTTGATATGTCTTCACGTTTTGTTTCGCTTACCTTGCCTGTTTTGGCGCATATTCTAGACTCATGAAGGGTTCGTCCCGTGCATCGTGATCGCAAATGGGGCTTCCTGTCGTTCCTGTCTGACGGACGGGTGTCTAGATCGCTGTCCGCCGATGGCAAGGAGAAAGCCGGCCAGGTGAAGAACGAATCTCGGCCGGAGCAGCAGCCGGACCTGGACGCATGGCAGTTGCGGCGCCGGGAGGAAGGCACGCTCACCGCAGCGGGCTTGCAGCTTATGGAGTGGCCGTTCCTACGCAGCGCCATAAGCGCCGGCCGCGCCCATCTCAAGGCGAAGAACGGGCCGCGCAAGGATCGGCCGGCCGCGAGCGAATATATCACGCTTGGGGTCAACCAAACGGCGCCGGGAACGGCGGCGCCCATCTCCGACCGCATCATCCACCGCACGGGTGCCATCGCCCAGTCCGGGGACCGGAGCATCTCCATAGTGCATGCTACTTGGCATGCCGGCTCCGGAGTGCCTGGCGCGACGTTTCACGGTGCGGCCGCCACTTCCAACACGGGCGCGACTGCCGCTCCCAATGCGGAGAACATCCAGACAGGACCAGTCGACGGATACTCCATCCCCGTAGGATACGTGCCGACCTCGCATGCCGCTCCGGCTCCGATGTGTTGCGGCAGTTGCGGCTATGTCAATTGCCCGACACAACTTCTCAGCCATGGCGACGCCGCACTCTTGCGTGGCCAGGCGGTCGGCAGCGGAATGCCCGGCGGCGCTGATTATATAGCGACCAGAAAGACTTTCGGGGCGTCGGTCAGCGCAGCGATGTCGACCGAGCACGTCGCGTTGCTCACCCATTGGACGCCAGGAGAAGACACATGGAGCGGTTCGCTGCCGGGCGGCGGCGAGACCGGATCGGGTACGCTGACCGGGCAGGTTGGAATCCTGTCCGGCGCCGTGACCAGAATGAATGGTTCGCAGGCCAGAACCGGATCCCCGCAGTCGGTTCAGGCCCTGGATGCGGCTGCCGCCGCCACGAACCCGATCGTGCTGGAGAACCAGAAAACCGGCAACCCGGAAAGCGAATGGGGCATAGACGGCGCGGGCAGTTCGAACATCGAAGGGTTCGCCACGGAAATCAGCGTCAATCGCGGCCAGACCGTAAGCTTCAAGATCGACACGAACTCCGCGAACTACCGGATCGACATCTACCGAATGGGCTATTACGGCGGCATGGGTGCCCGCAAGGTCGCCACCATCTCGCATACCGGCGTGCAGAACCAGCCGGATCCGCTCCGCGACGCCGCCACCGGTGCGGTCGACGCCGGCAATTGGGCGGTCTCGGCTTCGTGGAATGTGCCTACCGATGCCGCGTCGGGCGTCTACATTGCGAAGCTGGTACGGCAGGACGGGACATTCGGCGAGAACCATATCCCGTTCATTGTCCGCGACGACAACAGCCACAGCGACATCGTCTTCCAGACCGCGGACCAGACCTGGCAGGCCTACAATGGCTGGGGCGGCGCCAATTTCTACGGCGGCAACGGTCCCGCGACGGGCCAGGGCGCGGGGCGCGCCTATGCAGTGAGCTACAACCGCCCGATAGCGACGCGGGGCGGCGTCGGCACCTATGCTGGCCCGCAGGACTACCTGTTCGGCGCCGAATATGCCGCGATTTCCTGGCTGGAACAGAACGGCTACGATGTTTCCTACATGGCCGGCGTTGACGTCGACCGCTACGGCAGCCTGCTTCTCAACCATAAAATGTATCTCGACGTCGGCCACGACGAATACTGGTCGGGCCAGCAGCGCACCAATGTCGAGGCGGCGCGCGACGCCGGCGTCAACCTGTCGTTCTGGAGCGGCAACGAAATGTACTGGCGCACACGCTGGGGCAACAGCTTCAGCTCCGACGCCACGCCATATCGCACGCTGATCTCCTATAAGGAGACCTGGGCGAATACCTCGATCGACCCGACCGACCAGTGGACAGGCACGTTCCGCGACCCGCGCTTCAGCCCTCCGGCGGTTGGCGGCGGCAGCCCCGAAAACGCGGTTACCGGACAGATTTTCCAGGTCGACGACGTCGGCAATAATCTTCAGGCCATAACAGTCCCCTACGATGACGCCAACCTTCGGTTCTGGCGCAATACCAGCGTCGCCAACCTCCAGCCCGGCCAGACCGCCACGCTGACCAAAAACTATCTCGGCTATGAATGGGATGAGGCGACCGACAACGGATTCGATCCTGCCGGCTTGGTCAAGCTGTCTTCAACCACAGTGCAGGTCGGCACCTATCTGCTCGATTACGGCAACACGACCGGCAATGGCACCTCCACCCACAATCTTACCCTTTACCGCGCTCCGAGCGGCGCCCTGGTCTTCGGCGCCGGCACGGTCTACTGGGCATGGGGCCTGAGCGACAATCACGACAATCAGGCAACTCCCACCGACGCGCGCGTGCAGCAGGCGATGGTCAACCTGTTTGCCGAGATGGGCATCCAGCCGGCGACTTTGCAATCCGGACTCATCACAGGCCTGCCTTCTACAGATCACACGGCGCCGACGTCCACGATCAATCCAATCAACTCAGTCTCGGCGGGAAGCCTCGTAACGATTTCGGGCACGGCGGCCGATCTCGGCGGGGGCGTCATTGCCGGTGTCGAGGTATCGACCGACAACGGCCTGAGCTGGCATCCGGCCACCGGTGACGAGAACTGGACCTATTCCTGGAGACCCCAACTTGCCGGCACCTACACGATAAAGTCGCGTGCCGTCGACGACAGCGTCAACCTGGAAACGCCGTCGACCGGACGCACGGCGACGATAACTGGCCCGAACTATGTAACGGTGTTCTCGCCGACGTCGACACCCGCGGTGGTGAACACTACGGATTCCAGCGCGGTCGAACTCGGCATGAAGTTCCGCAGTTCGGTGGCCGGCACGGTGAACGGCATCCGCTTCTACAAGAGCAACCAGGATACGGGCACACATACAGGCGCGCTTTGGTCGAGCACAGGCACCAAGCTGGCGACACTTACCTTCACCGGCGAGACGGCCAGTGGCTGGCAAATCGCGACCTTCTCAAGTCCGATCACGATCACGCCCGGCCAGACATACACGGCGTCCTATCATACCAATGTCGGTCACTACTCAAACACGATCAACTATTTCACCTCCGACATCACCAACGGTCCGCTGACTGCGCTTGGCGGCAACAACGGCGTCTACACATACGGTAGTAACAGCCTGTTCCCGACGACGAGCATCTCGTCGACGAATTTCTGGGTCGACGTGCTCTTTACCCCGTCGGCGCCCAACACCCCGCCGACGGCCGCGGCCGACAGCGCCAACGCCGTCGAGAAGGGCGGCACCCTCAACGGCGCGGGTGGGTCCAACGCAACCGGCAACGTGCTTGCCAACGACACCGATCCCGACGCGGGCGACACCGAAACCGTGACGGCCGTGCGCTTCGGCGGGACGAACGGCACGGTCGGCGCCGGGCTGGCGGGTGCTTACGGCACGCTGGTCCTCAATGCCAACGGCGCCTTTACCTATACCATCAACGACAACAATGTCTCGGTTCAGGCGCTTCGGCCTGCCAGCACGCCACTGGTCGAGGTGTTCAACTACACGATGCAGGACGCGTCCGGCGCCACCGCGTCGTCGTCGTTGACGATCTCCATCCAAGGCACCAACGATGCGCCGGTCGTCGCCAGTCAGACCGGCAACCAGACCGGTGTCGTCAACACACCCTTCTCGCTCACATTGCCTGTCGGCACGTTCACGGACGTCGATGCGGGCGACAGCATGACGTTGTCGGCGACGCAGGGCGACAACTCGCCTCTTCCCGGCTGGCTGAGTTTCAATCCTCTGAATCAGACCTTCAGCGGCACGCCGACGAGTGTCGGCACGACCACGGTGAAGGTGACGGCCACCGATGCTACCGGCCTGACGACCAGCGAAACCTTCACGATCGCGGTGACGCTGACGCCGAACGCGCCGCCGGTGGCGGTGGCCGACACCGCCAGCGCCTCCGAAAAGGGTGGCCTCCTGAACGGTTCGGGCGGTTCGAGCCCAACCGGCAACGTGCTCACCAACGATACCGATCCCGATGTGGGCGATACGGAGACCGTCACGGCGGTTCGCTTCGGCTCGACCAACGGGACGCTTGGAACGGCCTTGGCCGGCACTTATGGCAGCCTCGTACTCAATGCCAACGGCAGCTTCGCCTATACGGTCAACGACAACGCCGCCGCGGTCCAGGCCTTGCGCTCGAGCGACGCCGTCTCCGACGTTTTCACCTACACGATGCGCGACACTGCGGGCGTCACCGCGACGACGACGCTTACTATCAATCTCCAAGGCGCCAACGATGCGCCCGTGCTCGCCAGCCAGACCGCCAACCAGAACGTGTTCACCGGATCGGCATTCTCGCTGACCCTGCCGACCGGCACCTTCACCGACGTAGACGCCAACGACACTCTTGCCTACACGGCGACCCAGGCCGATGGCACGGCGCTGCCCTCCTGGCTGGCGTTCAACGCCGCGACGCGGACCCTCAGCGGAACGCCGACGAGCGCGGGCACGGTCAACGTCAGAGTCACGGCAACCGATGCTGGCGGCCTGTTCGCCACCGAGACATTCTCGGTCACGGCGTCGACAACATACAGCCTGTTCAGCGCATCGGCGACGCCGACCCAGACCACCCTCAACGACGGCCAGCAACTCGAGGTCGGCGTGAAGTTCTCCGCCAATATCGCGGGGCAGGTCACCGCGATCAAATTCTACCGCAGTGCCATTGATGTCGGGCAGAACGTCGTCGACCTGTGGACGTCCACCGGCACGAAACTCGCCACCGCGACCTACTCCGGTACAACTGGGAGCGGCTGGCAGACTGTCGCCCTGGCGACGCCGGTTTCCATCACTGCCAATACGACCTACGTGGCGTCCTACCATACCACGGGCGCCTATGTGGCGACCGACAGCTTCTTCACGACCGCGCTGACCAACGGCCCGCTGACGGCGCCGTCCGGCACAAACGGCGTTTACCGCTACGGCGGTAGCGCCACGGCTGGCATATTCCCGAACAGCAGCTTCAGTTCCGCGAATTACTATGCCGACGTGGTGTTTAAGCCGGCCGTCACGAACGCGCCTCCGACCGCCTTGGCCGATGCCGGCACCGCTGTCGAAAAGGGTGGCCTAGCCAATGCCACACCCGGTTCGAACGCAACTGGCAATGTGCTCGGCAACGACACCGATCCGGACGCCGGCGACACCGAGACGGTCACGGCGGTCAGCCTCGGCGCGAGCAACGGCACCGTCGGCGCCGCATTGGCCGGTCTCTACGGCACGCTGGTACTCAATGCCAATGGCGCCTTCACCTACACGGTTAACGAGACCAATAGTCTGGTGCAGGGCTTGCGGCTGATAACCAACACGCTGACGGAAACCTTCAACTACACCATGCGCGATACCGCCGGCGCGACCGCGTCGTCGACCTTGACCATCACCATCCAGGGCGCCAACGACGCGCCGACGCTCGCCGTCCAGACTGCAAACCAGAACGCTTCCGTCGGCTCCGCCTTCTCGCTCGTGCTGCCGGCCGGCACCTTCTCGGACGTCGATGCCAACGATACCCTCACCTATTCGGCAAAGCTCATCGACGGTTCGCCGCTGCCGCAATGGTTGTCGTTCGATGCCGCGACCCGAACGTTCAGTGGTACTCCGACGGCCATCGGCACACTCTCGGTCAGCGTCATTGCCACTGACGCCCTTGGACTTACCGCCAGCGAGACCTTCAACATCGCCGTGACAGCGCCCAACGCGGCACCCGTAGCCGTGGCCGACGCGGCCAACGCGACCGAGGCCGGCGGCGTAGCCAATACCACGCCCGGCTTGCCGGCATCGGGTAATGTGCTCGACAACGACGCTGATCCCGATGCCGGTGACACCAAGACCGTTACGGCCGTTCGCTTCGGCGCGACCAACGGTACGCTCGGGACCGGACTGGCCGGCAGCTACGGTCTATTGACTCTCAATGCCGGGGGCGGCTTCACTTACGCCGTCAACGACAACCTCTCCGCAGTGCAGGCTCTTCGCCCGGGGTCCACGCCACTCGCTGACACATTCACCTACACGATGCGCGACACGGTGGGCGCCACGTCGACGAATACATTGACGATCAGCATATTGGGCGCCAACGATGCGCCGACGCTCGCCGTCCAGACGGCGAACCAGAACGCCTTCGTCAATTCGGCCTTCTCGCTGGCCCTGCCTGCGGGCACTTTCGCCGATGTCGATGGCGACAGCCTGACCTATTCGGCAAGGCTGACCGACGGCTCACTGCTACCGCCGTGGTTGTCATTCGATGCCGCGACCCGAACGCTCAGCGGCACGCCGGCTGCCGGCGATATGGGTACGTTCGATGTCAAGGTTACGGCGATCGATCCGGGCAACCTCGCCGTCAGCGAAACCTTCACCATGACCGTGACCATGCCCAACACGCCGCCTCTGGCTGCTCCGGATTCGGCCACTGCGATCGAGGCCGGCGGATTGGCAAATGGCTCGGGTGGCGCGGCGGCAATTGGCAACGTGCTCGACAACGACACCGATCCCGACACGGGCGACAGCAAGGTCGTCAGCGCCGTCCGCTTCGGTCAAACCAATGGAACGGTTGGAACGGCACTGGCGGGAGCGTATGGCAGCCTCGTGCTCAACAGCACCGGCGGCTATACCTATACCTTGAACGACAACAACACCGCCGTACAGGGCCTGCGCCCGGGGTCCACCCCGCTCGTCGAGGTGTTCAATTACACGATGCGCGACACGATCGGCGTCACATCGGCGAGCACGCTGACGATCTCGATCCAGGGCACCAACGACGCGCCGGTGCTCGCCAGCCAGACCGCCAACCAGAATGCCACCGCGGGTTCCGTTTTTTCGCTCGCTCTGCCCGCCGGCACTTTCACCGACGTCGATGCCGGCGATACGCTGACCTATACCGCAAGCCTGGCCGATAATTCCGCGCTGCCGTCCTGGCTGTCGTTCAACGCCACGACCCAGACCTTCAGCGGCATGCCGACGGCGGCCAACGCCGGCACGCTGAGCATAAAGGTGACGGCCACCGACGCCGCCAATCTCTCGGCCACAGAGACCTTCAACCTGACAGTGGCGGCGACCCCGACAACCTACAGCCTGTTCAACGCTTCCGCGACGCCAGCGCAGACCAGCCTCAACGATGGACGCCAGATCGAACTCGGAGTGAAGTTCTCCGCCAACGTCGCTGGCCAGATAACCGCGCTGAAATTCTATCGCAGCCCGAGCGATACCGGACAGAACGTCGTCGACCTGTGGACGTCCACCGGCACAAAACTCGCCACCGCGACCTACTCCGGTACAACTGGGAGCGGCTGGCAGACTGTCGCCCTGGCGACGCCGGTTTCCATCACTGCCAATACGACCTACGTGGCGTCCTACCACACCGCGGGCGCCTACGTGGCCACGAACAGCTTCTTTACCACCCCGTTGACCAGCGGCCCGCTGACCGCCCCGTCCGGCACGAATGGCGTCTATCGCTACGGCGGCAGCGCTACGGTTGGCATCTTCCCGAACAGCAGCTTCAGTTCCTCGAATTACTACGCCGACGTCGTCTTCCGGCCGCAGCTTGTTTCCTGAGCCTCCGGCTTGGGAACGGGCCGGCGCTGGTCTGTTCGAGGTTTGTGGACAACAGGAATCCCATTTCGCGGAGTTGGGACACATCCGGTTCTAATTTTTGTTCGATGCGGTTGTACCGCTGGCGCCGGGTATTTCTGGTTGTCGCAAGGGGAGAACAGTTCGGTCAAGAACGAGGCCGGGCTGCGCGCGATCGCTTTCAGAACGGCTCCACAACGATCCCGCTTCGACGCAAGTCGGAAATTTGGCTCGCTATGGCCCCATGTTTGACGTATGATTGCGCATCGTTGGTAGGAGCATTTCCCGGCTGGCGACTGAGAGCGCAAGACTCCCTTACGTGATTGGGCGCGCTCCATGCGAATGACTCGCGCGCTCACGAGATCATCTGCCTCTGCCGGAGGCTTTTTCACTTGTTTCCGGACACCATCTTCTTTCGCAAGGTGGAGGAGGAACGCGCGTTGCCACTCGTGACGGACCGCCGCCGTCTTGCCGCGCGCGCCGCGCCGGCCAGCGCACCAAGTCTGCGGGACCGAACGGAGAAGCCTGCGGCTGAATCGGCTCCGCAGACGAAACACGTCGCCATGCCGCGATCGAACGCGACGGACGTTGTTGTTGCGGGAACGTTCGGTGTTCTGAACGTTGGTATGGCGGGTCGGCAGAACCTGCGTGCCAACAAAATCGACCATGTGCTCGTCGATGCGCCGGTTGATCGTTTTTGGGTGCCGCATTTACCCGCCGCAGCATCCCGCAATTGCAGACGAGGCGGACAATTGTCGAGAGCCGATGGGGAAGTGCCAAAAGCCACCCTCAAAAGTGTCAGTCGTTGCGCCTCGGATTCGCGGAGTGCCGGTCGCCCCGTGGCTATAAGCTTGGCCACGCCACTGTCCCCGCGACATCGCGTGACGCTCGCCGCGGCGTCTGGTGAGATTGTCCCATCCGAACCTCGATTTCGTATCTTCGCACTGCACATGCGCGAGACAAGCAACTGAACCGGGGGATCAAGTCGTCGGCCGAGCCGGCACATTCGATGGAGGAGCAGATGCACGTCACCCAGAGTCGCCGAAGCTTCCTCGCCGCAGCGGCAGCAGTCGGCGCCGCAGGTCTGCTGGGGACAAGCGCGAGAGCCCGGGCCGAAGCGCCACCCGAGACCACGAGCGTTCGTCTTCCGGCATTCCCCAAAGTTTCGGACTGCATGTCGCCGATCTTTATCGCGAAGGCGTTGCTGCAAGCCGAGGGCTTTACGAATGTCAGTCTTGTCACGGAGGGGACGGGTCCAGACTCGTCGGACTGGATCGAGCATGGCGAACTGGATTTCGACTGGAACTACCCCCCGGCGCACATCAAGTCCATCGCCAAAGGAGTGCCGATCACTGTGCTGTCCGGCCTGCATGTCGGCTGCCTGGAACTGATAGCGAACGATCGCGTGCAGAGTATCCCGGACCTCAAGGGCAAGCGAGCAGGCATCGATGATTTCAACGGCAACACGTATCTGCTGCTGATGATGATCGCCGCCTATGTCGGCCTCGATCCGGCCAGCGACGTTGAATGGATATCGGTCACGGATCCGGTCGACGCTTTCGCGGAAGGAAGGATAGATGCGTTTCTTGGCACCGCTCCCGTTCCGCAGATCATGCGCGAGCGCAATCTCGGTCACGTCATTCTCAAGACCTCCGTCGACCGGCCCTGGGCGTATTATTATTGCTGCATGCTGGCCGGCACGAACGAGTTCGTGGAGCGCTATCCGGTCGCGACCAAGCGGACCTTGCGCGCGCTTCTCAAGGCAGTCGATTTTTGCCTTGCCGATCCGGAGGCCGCTGCAGCAGCCGTCGTGGCGGGGGGACTGGGCAGCCGCGATGACTATGTTCGCCAGGCTTTCGGTTCGGAAATCCTGTACGACAAATGGCGCCAGTACGATCCGGAAGACACCCTCCGGTTCTATGCGCTTCGTCTGCAGGAGACGGGCATCGTCAAGGCGAACCCGCAGGACATCATCGCAAGTAGCACCAACTGGCGCTTCCTGGATGAACTGAAGCGGGAGCTAAAGACCTGACTCCTGGCGGGCGAGACATCCTCTTTGTGGAAGGAGGGGCACAATGCAGATCATCCTCAATCGCCGCGGCCTCCTAACCGGTGCTGGAGCCGCCGCTGTCGCGATTCTTGTTGGAGCCTCCACCAGCGCATCCACCGAGGCCCCGCCCGAGACCACCGCGATCCGCCTGGCGAAAACCACAGGCATCTGTATCGCCCCCCAGTATATGGCGGAGGGTCTTCTTCATCTGGAGGGGTTCGCCGATATCAGCTACGTGACCACCGAGGTGGGCTACGGCCAGTCGGAGAAGGTCGCTCGCGGCGAAGTGGATTTCAGTTTGAATTTCGCAGCGCCACTCGCACTTGCGGTCGATGCCGGCCAGCCGCTCATGATCCTGGCGGGGGTTCATCCCGGTTGCTTTGAACTGTTCGGAAACCAAAGCATTCGCCGCGTCACGGACTTGAAGGGCAAGACCGTAGGCATACAGGGCCTGGGCTCGACCCCACATCTCTTTCTAACCAGCATGGCAGCCTATGTCGGGCTCGATCCCGAGAAGGACATAGACTGGTTGATCACCAGCCCGTCGGTCAGGCCAAAGGAACTTTTCGTGGCAGGAAAGGTCGATGCGTTTCTCGGTTTTCCGCCCGAACCGCAGGAACTACGTGCCCGCAATATCGGCCATGTGGTCGTCAACAGCGCTGTGGACCATCCCTGGTCGCAGAATTTTTGCTGCATGCTGGCGGGCAACGCGGATTTTGTTCGCGACAACCCGATCGCTACGAAACGAGTCATGCGCGCCATTCTCAAGGCGGCGGACCTTTGCGTCTCCGAGCCGGAGCGCGTCGCGCGACAGATCGTCGACAAAGGATTCACCGCCAACTACGATTATGCTCTGCAGACGATGAGCGACGTGCCCTATCGCAAATGGAGGGAATACGATCCCGAGGATACGCTGCGCTTCTACGCCCTGCGCTTGCACGAGGCGGGCATGATCAGGTCGAGCCCTCAGAAGATCATTGCCGACGGCACCGACTGGCGTTTCCTTAATGAGCTGAAGCGGGAGTTGAAGACCTAGACCGACCGCGCATTCAACGATCCCGCGACTGTCCGCGAGGTTGGCCTGAAATACGGCGTCATCGCCGGGAAGACGGCGGACGGTGACGTCGACCAAACCCTGTTGACGTCGGTCATAGACCCGGACGGCATGTTGCGTGTACAATACATCGGTGCTGGGTTCGACCTGGAGGAGTTCCGGGGTGACCTTCTCAGCCTCCTGGACGAGGCCAGGTAACATCACCAGCCGACTGGTCGGCTTGGTGGCGGGGTTTCCGGCGCGCGTCCAAACAAAATTGTTGATCGCATTCCTGTCGATCGTCGGCCTGCTGATCGTGCTCGGAGCCGTGGGGTTGCAGGTGCTGAGCGGCATCAATGACCAGACGAACGAACTGATCAAGCTGCAACGAAGGATCGCGGCCTATCGCCAGGTCCAGCACGACACGACCAACCAGCTCTACGACATCTCCACCGCGCTTTTGCTTCGCGATAACCGGCTGCTCGAGACGGCGCTGCGTCAGCTCAATCAGTTTGGCTACGACCTCGACCGCATGGAGTTTGTCGCCGCCAGCGAAGTCGAGATATTGGACAAAGTCCGGCAGGAGTACGATCAACTTGCCGCAGGCATCACACATGTGGCGGAGCTCATTCGCGCCGGCAACACGGAGCAAGCGCGCGAGGTCCAGATTGGCGAGATCATACCGTCTGCCGATCGCCTGGAGCGACTGACGAACCAGTTGGTCAACATGGCCGAGGCTGACATGGTGGCCGCCATCGAGGTGACGGAAGGAGCCTACGGAACCTCCCGATTGATCGTGATCTCGTTTGCGGTGGGCAGTATCCTGCTTGCGCTCGGGCTAGGCTATCTCATCTCATGGTCGCTGATCGAGCCGGTCAAGAAGATCGAGACGCGGCTCAGCCAGATCGCAGCCGGTGATTTCGCCCGCACGGTAACGGTCGCCAATCGCGACGAACTCGGCGTGCTCGCGGGGAACGTCAACCAGACCTCCGAACAGCTTGGGCGGCTCTATCAGGAAATCGAGACCCGCAACGGGGAACTGACAGAAGCACTTGAGCAGCAGATGGCAACCAGCGCGATCCTGCGCACGATAGCCGCCTCCCCGACAGACATTCAGCCGGTGTTAAACGCGGTTGCCGAGAGTGCAGCCAAGCTTTGCGAGGCCTACGACGCGGCGATTCTTCTGAAAGACGGCGAGTTACTTGCAATCAGGGCGCATCACGGTCCGATCTCGATCGACTTCGACAAATGGCCCGTGAGCCGAGACTGGGTTGCCGGTCGCGCCTTTGTTGACAGGAAGGCCGTCCAGGTGCGCGACCTTACCGAAGCCGGCGATGACTTTCCGGCCGGCCGGGACATGGCCATGCGGCTGGGGCACCGAACCGCCCTTGCGGTCCCGCTCATCAGGGAGGATGAACCCATCGGATCCTTGATCATCCGGCGACTTGAGATCCGCCCATTCAACCGCAAGCAGATCGAGCTGCTGACCACTTTCGCCGACCAGGCAGTGATCGCAATCGAGAATGTGCGTCTGTTTCAAGAAGTCGAGAGGCGCACAGCCGAACTCGCACGTTCGGTCAGTGAACTGGAAGCGCTCGGCGAAGTCAGCCAGGCCGTCAATTCGACGCTCGATCTGGACACCGTTCTGCGGACAATCGTTGCCAAGGCGGTTCAATTGTCGGAGACGGACGCGGGCGCGATCTACGTGTTCAAAAGCAAGCGGCAGCAGTTCCGTCTCCGTGCGACATTCGGCATGAGCGAGGAACTCATCGCGGCCATGTCCAACACGGCCATCAGGCTGGCCGACATGGGCATCGGCGAGACCGCGAGGCACTGCGCACCCGTCCAGATACCTGACCTCGGCGAAGAAACGTCATCGGCCGCCAGAAAGACGATCCTGGAGGCAGGCTACCGCGCCATCCTGATCGTTCCGCTGCTCAGGCCGAACAAGATCATCGGCGCCCTCGTTGTCAGGCGCCGGAAGGTCGGTGCATTCAGCGAGCAAATCGTCCATTTGATGGAGACCTTCGCAGCACAATCGGTGCTGGCCATTCAGAACGCCAAATTGTTCCGGGAGATAGAAGAGAAGAGCCAGGAATTGGAGGCGGCCAGTCTCCACAAATCCCAGTTCCTCGCCAATATGAGCCATGAGCTCAGGACGCCTCTGAACTCGGTCCTCGGTTTTACCGAACTCCTGGTCGACGGGATTTACGGCGAGCTGCCGGACAGGGCTAAGAAGACCGTAGCGCGTGTGCAGGTCAATGGACGACATCTGCTGGGGCTGATCAACGACGTGCTCGATCTCTCGAAGATTGAGGCAGGCCATCTTGCCCTTGCACTCGATGACTATTCCATGGGCCAGATCGTGCGGTCGACGGTGACGGCCGTGGAGCCTCTGGCGCGGGCGAAAGGGCTGACCCTGACGGCGACGGTGGCCGACAATCTGCCGATCGGCCGTGGTGATGAACGGCGTTTGACGCAGGTATTGCTGAACCTTGTGGGGAACGCCGTCAAATTCACCGAGATGGGTGCGGTCGACATCAAGGCGGATGCCGCCGACGCGCAATTCCAGATCTCGGTCAGCGATACCGGTCCCGGCATTGCGCCAAAAGACCAAGGGATTATCTTCGAGGAATTTCAGCAGGTCGACAACAGCAGCACCAAGCGAAAGGGCGGTACCGGCCTCGGCCTGGCAATCTCGAAGCGTATCGTTGAAATGCATGGAGGGACTTTGGAGGTCGAGTCCTTATTTGGGGCGGGTTCGACATTCCGTATGAAGATACCAATCCGGGTCGAAGAAGGGGCCAAGGCGGCATGACCAAACGAATTCTGATGGTGGAGGACACCGAAGACAACCGCCAGATCGTCCGCGACCTTGTCGCGACGACTGACTACGAACTCATCGAAGCCACCGATGGTGCCGCCGGCGTCGCCGCCGCGGCGACCAAGAAGCCCGATCTGATCCTGATGGACATCCAGCTTCCGGTGATGGACGGGTATGAGGCGGCGCGGCGTATCAAGGCCGATCCGGTGCTTCGGGGCATTCCGATAATCGCCGTGACCTCCTATGCGTTGTCGGGGGACGAGGCGAAAGCGCGTGCCGCCGGATGCGACGAATATATCGCCAAGCCATTCAGCCCGCGGCAGTTGCTCGCGAAGATCCACGAGTTCCTTGCCTGAGGGAGAAGGGACCTTGCACGACCCGCCCCGCATCCTCGCTGTCGATGATACGCCGGAAAATCTTGAAATCCTTCGGATGCGGCTCGAGGCGAACGGCTACGAGGTCCGAACCGCGGTGGACGGCGAAGACGGGCTGACGCGCGCCCGCGAGCTCGAGCCCGATCTCATATTGCTCGACGTCATGATGCCGAAGCTCGACGGTATCAGTGTGGTGCGCGTGCTCAAGCAGGACGAGTTCCTGCGATCGATCCCTGTCATCCTCGTTACGGCCAAGACCGATACGCATGACGTGATTGAGGCATTGGATGCCGGTGGCGACGATTATCTCACGAAGCCGGTCGAACATAGGGAACTGCTCGCCCGTGTGCGCTCGATGCTACGCCAGAAGGCGCTTCACGATACCGTGGTGAGCCAAGCGCGGTGCCTCCGCGAGCAGGCCGCCCAGCTTGCCGACTGGAACCGCGCGCTCGAGCGGACGGTGGCAGACCAAGTTGCAGAAATCGAGCGAATGGCCGGACTCAGGCGCTTCCTGCCCGAGCAGGTCGCCGATCTCATCGTCGCCTCGGGCAACAATGGAGAAGCGCTGCTCAGGAGCCACCGCCGCGAGGTGACCGTTGTCGTTTGCGACCTGCGCGGCTTCACGGCCTTTGCCGAAAGTGCCGAGCCGGAAGAGGTGATGTCGGTGTTGAACGAATACCATGCCTGCCTCGGCGAGCAGATTGTGCGGTATGGCGGCACTCTGGAACGCTTCGTGGGTGACGGCATCGTCGTGGTCTTCAACGACCCGCTGCCTTGCCCGGACCACACCGACAAAGCGGTGTCGATGGCGGCGGCAATGCGCGATGCGATCGACGAGCATGCCGTGCGCTGGCGCAAGCGCGACTATGTGCTAGGCTTCGGGATCGGCATCGCCAGAGGCCACGCCACCATAGGGCGAATCGGTTTCGATCAGCGCTCTGACTACGCGGTCATCGGCACCGTCTCCAACCATGCGGCCCGCTTGTGCGACGAAGCCAAATCCGGTCAGATCCTGGTGAGCCAACGGGTTCATGGCGCTGTCGAACTGCAGGTGGAATCCGTATCGGTCGGTGAGCTCGCCCTGAAAGGCTTTAGGCGCCCAATGCTGGCTTATGAAATAGTGCGGTGCCGAAGCTAAAAAACCGCGGTTCGGCAGACATGCGGATGACCAAATTCTGCGGACAAATATTCCAGCCCCTTCCTGGCTGATGGCAGGGTTTTCAATCCTCCTTTCCGTTACTGCCCCCAGTCCTCGACTTGCTTCTGCAATTGTTCCGGGTGAAGCGTCGCAGCATCCGGGAAGTCGAGGCGATGACGACGGCCCCGTTGAATGAAGTCGTGAACGAGGCTGGCGATCTCCTCGGGGGCTGTGTCCAGTGCAAAATGTCCGGCGTCCAGAAGATGGATTTCGGCGTCGGGTACATCGCGCCGGTAGGCTTCGGGTTCCGATTTGTCGAATGACGGATCGTATCGGCCCCAGAGCACGAGCAGGTGGGGATGGATTTTTCGCATCCAGTTCTGCCACTCCGGATAGGCGGCGACGTTGTTGCGGTAGTCATAGAAAAGCTCGGTCTGGATATCGGCCTGCCCGGGTCGGCTGATGAAGGCGAACTCGTCCGTCCAGAGGTCGGGATCGTATTGCTCGACATTCGGATCGCCGCCTACGTGGCGCCGACGGGTTGTTTCCAGCGACAGCAAGTTTTCGCGCAGAGCCGCCTCATGCGCCGCCCGGTCGGCCCAGAAGGCGCGCCGGGTATTCCAAGCCTCGCCGAGGCCGGTATCGTGGGCCACGGCATTCTGGACGATCAGCGATTGCACACGCTCAGGATGCGCTATCGCCACGCGGAATCCCACCGGGCCGCCGTAATCCTGCATGAACAGGCTGTAGCGGGACATCGAGACAATTTCCGTAAAGCGGACCATCACCTCTGCGATGCGGTCGAACGTGTAGGCAAACGCGCCGGGTTCGGGCGCGGCGCTGTGGCCGAACCCGGGATAATCGGGGGCGACCAGGCGATAGCGATCGGACAGGCGGTCCAGCAGCGATTGGTACATGCGCGAGGACGACGGCAGGCCGTGCAGCAACAGGATCGCCGGCGCGCCGGAATCGCCCGCCTCGCGGTAGAAGACCGGAAGTCCGTCAACATCAACGGTACGGTAGACAGTTTGACGGCTCATCGGAATGACGCCCGGCTGACGTCGATGATGGCTCTGGCGAAGGCTTCGGGGGCCTCCTGGGGAAGGTTATGGCCGATGCCGCCGGTAATGGTGCGGTGCTCGTATTTGCCCGAGAACATCTTTGCATAGGTGGCGGGTTCGGGATGCGGCGCACCGTTGGCGTCGCCTTCCAGGGTGATTGTCGGCACGCCGATCACCGGCGCCTGCGCAAGCCGCTTCTCGAGATCGTCGTAGCGCGGCTCGCCTTCCGCCAGTCCGAGCCGCCAGCGGTAGTTGTGCACGACGATGTCGACGTGGTCCGGATTGTCGAAGGCGACGGCGCTGCGCTCGAAGGTGGCGTCGCCGAATTTCCATCGCGGCGATGCAAGCTGCCAGATCAGGTGAGCAAAATCGCGCGTATATTTCGCGTAGCCGGCGCGGCCGCGCTCGGTGGCGAAATAATACTGGTACCACCATTGCAATTCGGCCTTGGGCGGCAGGGGCTGCTTGCCCGCCTGCTGGTTGCCGATGAGATAGCCGCTCACCGAGACCATCGCCCTGCAGCGTTCCGGCCACAGCGCGGCGACGATATTGGCCGTGCGGGCGCCCCAGTCGCAGCCGCCGATCGTCGCCTGCTCGATCCCGAGCGCATCCATCAGCGCGACGATGTCGGCAGCAATCGCCGCCTGCTGACCATCGCGCATCGTCTGGTCCGAGAGGAAACGCGTCGTGCCGTAACCTCGCAGATGGGGGACGATCACGCGAAAGCCTTCCGCGGCAAGCAAGTGTGCTGAGTCGACATAGGTATGGATGTCGTACGGCCATCCATGCAGCAGGACAACAGGCGCGCCATCCGCCGGTCCAATCTCGGCGTAGCCTACGTTGAGCAGCCCTGCATCTACTTGTCTGATCGGACCGAACGCGTTGGCGTCCGCGGATGCGGTCGCACCGGTTTGTGCCGTGGATGCGGCCAAGGCGGGCGAGACCAGACCGAGTTCTGCGATGGCGAGACTTACTGCCGCAGCGCCGATCAATTGGCGGCGGCGCCCGTCGATCGTCTCCGGAACGTCGTTATGCTTCATGGCGAGACCTCTTGCTTTGCGTCGTTTGCGGTTGTGCTCAAGGCACCCGTTGCCGGCTCGTTCGAATATTACGGTGCATGCATCACGGCTGGGCGGCGGCACGCCGCCGCCCAGCGCACAAGCCTCACAGCGGCAATTCCTTGCCCGCATGTTCGGCGACCATGTATTCGGCATACCAGTCCGGCCAGTTCTCGTCGTGCTTGCCACCCTCCCGCTTCTCATGTTCGCCATGCGCGGCGGCGGCGCGGCGCAGTGCGGCCGCAAGGTCGGCGACCGAGGCGAAAGCCGTGTTGCCGTCGACACGTCCGGGAAAACGTCCCGTGATCTCCTGGAGCAGCCAACCGTTGCCGTCGGGATCCTTGAATGTGGCGAAGGAGACGTAGCTGCGGCCCTCAGGATCGCGCCCGGCGATTGCCGGCTGGCCCGGACCGGCGCGGTGAAACACGTCGCTTACGTCGGCGCCCAGACTTACCAATTCGGCGCGCGCCGCCTCGATGTCCGAAACGATCAGGTAGTTTCCGCTTGCCGAACCGGGAGCGGCCGAGGTGATGCCGATGCCGAAGTGAACGGATGCCGGCGACCCGGGAGGGGTGAATTGGACCACCCGGAAGCTGTCGCCGACCGGAAAGTCCGCATCCAATCGCCAGCCCAGGCCACCGTAGAAGCGCTTGGCACGATCGACGTCCGAAACCGGAATGACGGTGACTTCCAGCTTCATGTCCTGCGCCCGCGCACCCCGAGTGCCGGCCATGGTTTCAACGCGCGTTTTATCGGTAGTCATTTCTGCCTCCAAGGGCTTGGGGTTGACCAGTAAAGTGCGTCTTCAGGCGGCGGCCGCGGTCCGGTATCGCGCCGGCGACTTGCTCAGCGACAGGTTCGGAATGAGTTTTTGGCGCGCGGCTTCATACGCGTTCCAGTCCGCTGCATCCGGGAGCGACGGGATGGTGACGAACTCGCCCTGGTCGAGCCCGGCAAGCGCAGCATCGACCAGATCGTCCCCCTGCATGACCATCTTCTCGGGTAGTTGGCCCACCGAGCCGCCGGCGGAGTCCCAGAAATTGGTCGCCGTCGCACCCGGCAGCACAGTTTGGATGCGGATGTTCCTGTCGGCAAGCTCCTTGTAGAGCGACTGGCTGAAGGCCAGCACAAAGGCTTTGGTACCGCCGTAGACTCCATTCAGAATTTCCGGTGCTACGGCGACAGCCGATGAGACGTTGATGATCGTGCCGCTGCCACGCGCCACGAACGCAGGAACCACCGCATAAGTGAGCCGAGTCAGCGCGGTGACATTGAGCTCGATCATCGCCTCCATGTCGTCGACATTCGACTCCAGCAGAGACACAAGCGCGCCAACCCCGGCATTGTTGACCAGCATGGTGACGTTTGGATCGGTCGCCAGAAGCGTCTCGATGCGTTTCAGGTCGGCCTTGTCGTTGAGATCGGCGACGATGGCTTGGACATTGCGGCTGGTGGCGCGGGTGATGCGCTTGGCAATCTCGTCAAGCTTGCCCTGATTGCGGGCCACCAGGATGAGGTCGTAGCCACGGCGCGCCAGGCGGTCGGCATAGATTGCGCCGATACCCGAGGAAGCTCCGGTCACCACCGCGATGCCTTTTTGCGAAATGGACATTGTCGTTCTCCGGTTCGATTGCGCCGACAGCGGCGCGTGGGTTTGAGTCTTTTGTTGAGTCTGGCCTGGTGACGCGGGCGCTAATCCTCGCGCAGCGTCTCCGTGTAATGTCCCAGCCGGCCTTCGATTTCGCGGCTGGCTTGAAGTCCCAATTCCACGAACTGCTTGATCCTCGACTGGGCCTCGGCCGCTGGACGGACGTGATGAACCCGTCCCAGCCGGCGGCGATCTCCGGGTCGGACGGCAAACTCGCCAAGTCGACGAGCCGTTTGGTGTCGCTGATGGCCTGGCGGTCGAATGTTGCGATGCGCATGGCCAAACCATCAACAAAGGCGTCCAGTTAATCTTCCGGAAGCGCACGGTTCACGTAGCCGTACTTCTCGGCCAGATCGCCTCCGATGTCGTCGGCGCAAAGGGTCACGCGGCGGACCGGCCGGATGATCGGCCTGCTGTCTCTGGTGGTCGGTGCGGCCACCCGCTTGATTTGTCAGATTTGCTGGCGCAGCGGCCGGAAGGCGGCCCGCAGTTCCTCGGAGAAGGCCTTCGGCTGCTCCCAGGCGGCGAAGTGGCCGCCCTTGGCGGGCCGGTTGTAGTAGATCAGCTTCGGGTAAGCCTTCTCCGCCCAGCTTTTCGGCGCCTGATAGATCTCGTCCGGGAACGCGCTGACGGCGACCGGGATTTTGATGCCGCGCGGGTCGAAGAACCCTCCCGACGGGAAGTGCGCGTTATCCCAATAGAGCCGCGCCGAGGAGATGGCGGTGTTGGTCAGCCAGTAGAGGGTGACATTGTCCAGGACGTCGTCCTTGCTCAGCCCCTCAGGCTGTCCGTCAAAGACACGGGCGATCATCTGGTAGCTGCGGATGTCGTGGTCGAGCATCCAGGCGGCTAGGCCGACCGGCGAGTCCACGATGCCGTACAGTGTTTGCGGCCGGTTGTTCATCTCGATCGCGTAGCCCAGCCCGTTCTTGTAGAAATCGTCGAGCTGTTCATAGGCACGCTTCTCGTCCGCCGAGAGGCCGGCCGGCATCGGGC
>NZ_JBEBMH010000051.1:0-22901 GCF_040081985.1 Mesorhizobium yinganensis
GTCGCGAACAGTCCGGCCGAGATAGGTCTTGAGCTTGCGCAGTGCCTTGCCCGCCCGCTTGAACTGCTTGGCGTGCGCATAGCGCTGGTGCTTGATCAGTGAAAGCTTGCCGACCCGCACATAGGTCTGGCGCAGTCCGAGCCCCGCCTTGCTGGCCAGCCGCACCAGCCGCTCGCGCGCCCGCTGGATGAGTTTTGATCGGTCGGGAACATCACGTTCTTCGGCTGCACCGTGGTGTCGACGATCACTTGGCGCGTATCGGCCGGCCGCATCGCTCCGCTCTTGACCGCCACCGCGAGGCTCTCCTGCAGCAATATCGTGATCCGTTCCTCACCCATGCGCTGGCGCCAGCGTGTCATCGACGAGCGGTCGAAGGGCAGCTCGTGACGGAAGAATTCCTCGCCGGTGAGATACTGGAAATAGGGGTTCTCCACCCACCGAGCGCACAACACCTCGTCCGACAGGTCGAAGGTGTGCTTCAGGATCGCCAGCCCCGCCATCAGCCGCGTCGGCAGCGGCGGCATGCCCGGTCCGTCCGAATAGACCGCGCCGAAACGCGCTTCCAGCACCGGCCAGTCGATCGCCTGCGCCAGCCGTACCAGCTCGTGTCTCATGTTGATGATCTGATCGAGCCGGGCGCGGAACAGATCCTGCTCCCCCGTCTCGCACTTCTCGCGTGGCCTGGACATTGCCGTCGCCTCGATTCGCCCGCCAAACCGAGTGAATCACGCCTCGGCCGACAAGGGAATCGAAAACCAAATTGCAAGAAAACAGCCATCAAACACCGCCTATCCTGCAATTCCAAGCTCACCGTACTCACAGATTACAAAGTCAGATCAATGGCTTGTGGATAGTTCACGGGCGACGAAATCAGCGGCACCGTTGAGAAGGTCGGGATCGCGTCGACAGTTTCTCGCAAAGCGATGCAATCTACGGAATGATCGGGTTCGCCAAATGCCGTTGCCAAGGCAGCGCACCTTACGCTCAGGCCGGCGAACATCGACTTCATCCAGGCCGCCGCAATACCGCTCGGAAGACTAATACTGCATCCGGTTACTGACCCAGGTCCCTTTGTTATGTGACATCTGCTATAGTATGGCGGCGTATCAGGTCGAAATCGATCTCGACGCCCAACCCCGGCCCATCCGGAACGCGCACCATGCCTTGTGCATCCACGACGAGATCGTCGACCAACCCGTATTTCTGCACGTCGTCCGGCAGGATGACCTCGAAGAATTCCGAATTGGGGATGCCGCACATCACGTGCAGGTTGGCGACATTGTTCAGCGAATTGCCGCCATGGTGGATCTCGAAGGTCATGCGGAACGCCTCGGCCAGATGCGCCGTCTTCACGCAGGCGGTGATGCCGCCCTTCACCGCCACGTCGCCGCGGAGGTAGTCGGTCGCGCGAGCCGTGATCCACGGCGCATAGGCATGAAAGCCGCCGGGCGAGAACTCGGTCGCAACGATCGGGATGTCGAGCTTTTGCCGGAGTTTTGCACAGTTGTAGATGTCCTCCTCGGCGAGCGGGTCCTCGAACCAGTAAAAACCCATTTCCTCGATGGCGCGGCCGACGCGCAGCGCCTCGGTGTAGGTGTACATCCAGGTGGAATCGAGCATCAGGCGGTAGCCGTCGCCCACCGCTTTGCGCACCGCTTTGCAGACCTCAACATCGCCCTGCCAGCCGTTTCGCGGTGGATGGATCTTGTAGGCATGATAGCCACGCGCCCTGGCCTCCAGCGCTTCCTCGACATATTCGCCCAGGTCGACGTGGCCGGGGGAACTCGCATAGGCCGGTACGCTGGTCCTATAGCCGCCGACCAGCCGATGGATCGGCAAGTCGGCGATCTTGCCGGCCAGGTCCCAGAGCGCGACGTCGACCGCACCGATGCAGCGCCATGTCGTTGAGCGGAAGCGCTTACAGATATCCACGTGAATCCGCTCGCGATCGAGCGGATCGCGGCCGAGCAGGATCGGCTTCAGCGTCTGGATGAGCGAAAGTGAATCGAGTTCGGCGGATTTGGTGACCGATCCCAGGAAGGCGTGGCCTTCCAGCCCTTCATCCGTGCGCAAAGTCACCAACCCGAGCACGGACGTGCCTGTCGTTGGCGCGTTGTGCGGGCCGAATGTGAGCTCGCGAATGCCGCGCTGCTCGAAATGAGTGACGGTGACGTCGGTGATCTTCATCAGCCGGCCCGCGCGGCCTGTGGGGGGATGGCGTCGCGAAAGATGTCGGCGGGCGGCTCGACGCCGACCTGCCGGCCGGCGGCGACGATGTCGGACCAGCTTTTCGCGTCGATCGGCACGCCTCCCGCCTTGCGCTCCTCGGTGGTCGCGGCTTCGAGGTCGCCGGGCAGGAGCACATCGGCATTGCCGCCGGAGCGCACCCAGCCGACGAAGGTGTCGATCTCCGGCGAAAGTACGTCCGCCGTGCCGAGATGTTGCGGCGATATGATGATCGACAGCATGCAGTTGATGGTGGCGTTGCGTTTCTTCGGGCCCGATTGCGTCTTGCCGCCGGTGAGCGCGGCGCCAAGCAGTTCGCAGACGAAAGAGAGCCCCCAGCCCTTGTGGTCGCCGAACGGCAGCAGAATGCCCTTCGGCTGCCCGAACAGGATGGATGGGTCGGTTGTCGGCTGCCCGTCGGCGGTGAGCAGCGCGCCGGGCGGCAGCGGCTTGCCCTGGTTCATGGCGACGCGGACCTTTCCGACGGCAAGCTTGCTGGTGGCGAAATCGAGCACGATCGGGCGCAGACCGTCGCGCGGGATACCGACGGAGAACGGATTGGTGCCGACGCGCGCCGCGACACCGCCGAACGGCGCAACGGACGGGTCGCTGACGACGTTGACGAAGTGGATCGAGACGAGGCCGGCCTCCGCGCATTGCTCAGCCCAATGGCCGATGCGGCCGACATGATGGCTGTTGCGCAGGCCGACCAGCGCCAGGCCGTTGTCGTGCGCCTTGGTGATGCCGACCGCCATCGCGTCATGCGCCATCACCTGGCCATAGCCGCCATTGCCGTCGCAGATCAGGAAACTGTCGGTTTCGGTGACGGTCGTCAGCGATTGGTTGGGCAGCAGGTCGCCGGAGTTGAGATTGCGGATATAGGCCGGAATGGAGCCGACGCCATGCGAATCGTGGCCGCGCAGATTGGAATCGACCAGGTGCCGCGCGACCAGCCGCGCCTCGCGGTCGGTGGACGACGCGGCGCGAAAGATGCCGGCGACATAGTCGTGTAATCTGCCGTCGTCGACCAGGACTGGCTCTGCGGCCATGCAAAAGCTCCATGGGATTGAAGATGTCGCCAAAGAAAACGGCCGCCCACGAGCAAGCGGGCAGCCGTCCGGTCGATTACCGGTTCAGTTGACGGTGATGGAGGCGAGATAGGGCGCCTCGATCGGGGAGAACTGCAGGCCGGAGACGTTGGAGCGAGCAACGTAAACGATCTTCAGGTCGCCCCAGAAGATGCCGACCGCGTCGTCCCAGATGATTTTGGTCGCCTCAGCGTAGATCTGTTTGCGCTTGTCCTGGTCGCTCTCGGCCTTGGCCGCCAGCAGCAGCTTGTCGAGATCCGGATTGGCGTAGTTCATCTCCTTGTTCTCGGAATAATAGAGCCGCCCGACCGTGTAGTCGGCGTCCAGCGTCAGCGCCGGATTGGACGACAGAACAATGTCCCAGTTCATCTCGCGGAAATTCTGGGTGAAGATGGCGCGTTCTTGCTCCAGCGGCCGCACCTTCACGCCGATCGCATCCCAATAGGAGATGAAGGTCTGGGCGAAATCGGAAATACCCGGGAAGAAGTTCTGGCCGAACAGGATGCTGGTCTCGAACCCTTCCGGCAACCCGGCCTCGGCCAGCAGCGCCTTCGCCTTTTCCGGATCGTAGGCATAGGGGTCGAGCGGCGTGAAACCAAACACCGTTTCGGGAATGACGTTGCGCGCCGGCGTGCCGGTCTCGGGCTTCAGGTCGCGCAGCACTTTCGTGGTATCGATCGCATGCCACATGGCGCGGCGCACGCGCGCGTCATCGAACGGCTTGCGGGCCGCGTTGAACCATGTGTAGCCATAGGTGGCGCTCGGTACCACGTCGACCTTGACCGCGCTGTCGCCGCGCAACTGGGCGAGTTCGTCGTCTGAGAACGCCCAGGCGATGTCGACCTCGCCATTGAGGATGGCGGTGACGCGCGCTGTCTGTTCGGGGATGTTGACGAATTGCAGGCCCTCAATCTTCGGCTTCTCGCCCCAGTAATCGGGATTCGTCTGGAGGGTGAGCGTATCGCCCGGCGAGAAATCCTCGATCTTGAACGGGCCGGTGCCGGGCAATATGACGCCCGCGCCGTATTCCTCCGGTCCTTTGGCGGTGACGACTTCTGACGGGCCGATCGACAGGAACGAGGTGATGCGCAGGAACGGGCCGACCGGGTTCTTCAAATGGATGACCACCGTATGCGCGTCCGGCGTGTCGACGCTTTCCAAAACCTTCCATTGGCTGGCGAGGCCGCCCTTGGCCTTCGACAGACGCTCGGCCGAGGCCTTCACGTCTGCGGAGTCGAAATCGGTGCCGTCGTGGAATTTCACGCCGGAGCGCAGCTTGAACTCCCAGGTCTTGTCATCGATCTGCTTCCAGCTTTCGGCCAGCACCGGCACCGGTTGGTCGCCGTTGAACTTCACCAGCGTCTCGAAGATCTGGCGTGCCACCAGCACAGATTCGCGCAGCAGCGCGTTCGGCCCATGCGGATCGATGTCGATGATGGTGCGCGGCGGCGACACCTTCACCACCTGGGCCGAGGCAACGGTCGATACCAGCGCCGCCGCCAAGGCGATCAGAATTTTCTTCATCTCTTCCTCCCAAAGAATGCGGTCGCCGGTGTGCGGCGCGGCCGGCACCTAACCGTATTTGTCACGGACATGTCAAGATATGTAGCGAAATTTGGTTGTAAGTTGTAATTTCGAACGATAAACTGCCGTTTCCGGTGCAAGCGAACGTGGTGTTTTCACGCTTTTCGAGCGGCGATCCCGCCCGCACGAGGCGTGGATGGCGGCTTCTCGAACGACAGATTACAAATTTCATATGACGCTCAGAAGAAAAATCCCTGTCCTCCAGATCGGCGCGATGCCACCTGCCGCGGAGGCATTGCTTGCCGATCAGTTCGAGCTTGCATCATTCGCCGGCGAGATTTTGGCTCTGGCGGATGCAGGCCGCCTGAGTGGCGTGCGGGGCATCGCCACCACCGGCAAGGCGCCGATCGGCGCCGAACTGATTCGGGCGCTGCCAGGTCTTCGGGTGATCTCGTGCCTTGGCGCAGGGTTTGACGGCATCGATGTTTCCGCCGCGCGGGCCCGAGACGTCGAGATTGCCACCACATCGCGCGTGCTTGCCGCAGACGTTGCCGATGTCGCCATGGGCCTAGTCATCGCGACCGCCCGCGATTTTGTCGGCGCCGATCGTTTCGCACGGGACGGCACTTGGTCAAGCGGACGATATCCGCTCGGGCGCTCGCTTGGCGGGGCGAAGCTTGGCATCGTCGGCCTCGGCAATATCGGCAAGGCGGTTGCGCGGCGCGCCTCGGCTTTCGACATGCAGGTCGCCTATACGGCGCGGCGGCCGGTCGAAGGCGTATCCTGGTCGTATTTCGCCGAACTGGCCAAACTCGCCCGCTGGTCGCGGTTCCTGGTGCTATGCTGTCCGGGCGGTCCCGAGACCTATCGGCTGGTCGATCAAAACGTGCTTTCGGCACTCGGGACGGACGGCGTCCTGATCAATGTCGCGCGCGGCTCCGTCGTCGACGAGGCGGCGCTGGCGCAAGCCATCGAGACCGGCATGATCGCCAGTGCGGGGCTCGACGTGTTCGAAGGCGAGCCGAACCCGCACCCCGCACTGGCCGCAAGTCCGCGTGTCACCATGCTGCCGCATATCGGCAGCGCAACGGTCGAAACGCGCGAACGGATGGCGCAAGCCATGGTCGATGCGCTGGTGGGCCCGCTTGAGGCGGAATAAGCGCTCCGAAGGGGGTCGATCCTCGCCGCCGGCGCCTGCGACGTCAGAGATCGTCGTTCACGGGGATGCGGTTGATCATGTATTCGTAGGCGCTCTGGATATGGTAGCGCATATATTCCCGCGCGTCGTCGGCCTGCCGGCGCTCGATCAGCCGCAGGATCTCGCGGTGTTCGCCGTTGATCCTGGTGCGATGCTCGACCGGGTCGGGCGCCTTGGTGGCGCTGCACAGCCGGAGATAGACCTGGAAGCCCGGTTGCGACCTGATCATCTGTATCGACTTTTCCAGAAAAGGATTGTCGGCGGCTGCGACCACAGACTGGTGGAAATCGAACGCCTCGAGCGGCTGCTGGCTGAAGGTCGGGAAGGTGTGGGTCGGCGGATAGACGCATTCGCTGATGCGCTTCAGCGACGCCGGCCCGTGACGCAGCGCGGCGAAATACGCCGCTTCGCTCTCGATCAGCAGGCGGAACTCGAAGCAGCGCTGGAGATCCCGCACGCTGCTGCCCTGCAGGACGTCCTTTGGTTTCGCTGCCGGGCTGTCGACTTCGCGTATGACGACCGTGCCCGAGCCCTGCACGGACCGAACCAGCCCTCGGGTGCGCAACCTGGCGATGGCCGCCCGTACGACAGGGCGCGACACCTGGAAATGCTGGGTCAGTTCATTCTCGGTAGGAAGCTTGCCCTCATAGGGAATGCGCCCTTCCTCGATCCAGCTCAGCAGCGACCGGTAGACAGCATCGCTCCTGCTGCCTTCGCGCAGCAAGGGCGTTGCAGAGGGGAGGTCGGTGGTTAGCGCTTCGGAGCCGGAATCCATACGGAGTTCCTACCACGGAGGCAATAAATTTGGCAAGCGTTATTACAAATACGTGACAAATGTGTTGACAAATGGCCTCTTCTGCGTAATTTGCGGCAGGATTTGTCATGGTCGCCGTGGTGCGCAAGCTGCAATGAAGAAGATCTTGGTTTCCGACCTGCGCAGCCAGCGCTGGTACAATTCTCCGGCCATGCGCACCTTCAACCATCGCTCGCGCACCTTCCAGATGGGCTATTCGAAAGGTGATTTCGAGAACAAGCCGGTCATCGCCATCGTCAACACCTGGAGCGATTTCAACCAGTGCCATTCGCATTTCAAGCAGCGGGTGGAGGAGGTGAAGCGCGGCGTCTGGCAGGCCGGCGGCTTCCCCATCGAGGTGCCCGCCATATCGCTCAGCGAGCCGATCATGAAGCCAAGCACCATGCTCTATCGCAACCTCCTGGCGATGGAGACGGAAGAGGTGCTAAGGGCGCATCCGGTGGACGGCGCGGTATTGATGGGTGGCTGCGACAAGACCACGCCCGGCCTGTTGATGGGTGCCTTCAGCATGAACCTGCCCTGCATCTTCGTTCCGGCGGGGCCGATGCTCAATGCGCGCTGGCGCGGTCACACGCTGGGCAGCGGCAGCGACAACTGGAAGTTCTGGGACGAGAAACGCGCCGGCAATATCACCGACGCGCAGTGGCAGAGCATGGAGGAATCGATCGCGCGCTCGCCCGGCCATTGCATGACTATGGGCACGGCATCGACAATGACAAGTGCGGCCGAGGCGCTTGGCATGACGCTGCCCGGCGCGGCGTCGATCCCGGCGCCGGATTCCAACCATTCCCGCATGGCATCGGATTCCGGACGCCGTATCGTCGAGATGGTGTGGGAGGACATGCGCCCGAAAAATTTCATCGACATGCGCTCGTTCGAGAACGCGGTCAGCGTCGTCATGGCGCTTGGCGGTTCGACCAATGCGGTGATCCACCTCATCGCCATGGCGCGTCGGCTGTCGATCCCGCTCGACCTCGAAACATTCGACCGCTTGTCCCGGCGCACGCCGGTCATCGCCAATCTGCGGCCGTCGGGAAAATTCCTCATGGAGGATTTTTATTATGCCGGCGGGCTGCGTGCGCTGATCCGGAATATGCTAAGCCTACTGCATGCCGACAGCATGACGGCCAACGGCCAAACGCTGGCCGACAATGTCGCGGATGCCGATTGCTTCGATGCGGATGTGATCAGGCCGCTCGACAAGCCGATCCTCGCGGAGGGTGGGCTGGTCGTGCTCAAGGGGACGCTGGCGCCGCAGGGCGCCGTGATCAAGCCGGCGGCGGCGACGCCGGCACTGATGAAGCATCGCGGCCGGGCCGTCACCTTCGCCGACCGCGATGACCTGGCGAAACGCATCGACGATCCGGACCTGGATATCAATGAGGACGATGTGATCGTGCTCAAGGGCGCCGGTCCGGTCGGCGCGCCGGGAATGCCGGAATGGGGCGCGCTGCCCGTCCCCAAGAAGCTGCTGGTCAAGGGTGTCCGCGACATGCTGCGCATTTCCGATGCGCGCATGAGCGGAACGAGTTTTGGCGCCTGCGTGCTGCACGTCTCGCCGGAATCGGCGCGCGGCGGGCCGCTTGCTCTGGTCGAGGACGGCGACATCATCGAGATCGATGTCGCCGAGCGCCGCCTCGACCTGCTGGTGCCAGAGGACGAGATGGCGCGCCGCCGCGCCGGGTGGCGGGAGCCGCCGCCCTATTATTCGCGCGGCTACGGTGCGATGTTCGCCAGGCATGTGACCTCGGCGGACCAAGGCTGCGACTTCGATTTCCTCGAACCGGCGGGCGAGACGCCGGAGCCCAAGATCTATTGATCCATTCGACACCCGGATATTGCCCATGCCGACTGAAGCCGAGACGGAAATCATCGATCGCCTGAAACGCTGCGGCACCGCGACGCTGTCGACGATCCTGACCAAACGCGGGCTCAACCACGTCTTCGTGACCGGTGTGGCGCCGCTGCCGGGCTCGAAGCCGCGCATGGTCGGGCGCGCCTTCACCATGCGCTCCGTCGCCATGCGCGAAGACAAGCTGGCAGACGACAAGGCGATGAACCCGCGCCTCAACATGCAGCGCCGCGCCACCGAGGAATGCGGCGTCGGCGAGGTGCTGGTGATCGACTGCCGGGGCGACGCCAGCGGCGCCAGCGGCGGCATGATGCTGTTCGAGCGGATGAGGCTGCGGGGCTGCGCCGGCGTCGTTTCGGACGGCGGCGTCCGCGACGCATGGGAGATCGCCGAGACCGGTTTTCCCGTCTATGCCAAGGCCGTCTGTCCGCCCAACAGCACACTCGCCCACCGCTTCATCGAACTCAACGTGCCGGTCAGTTGCGGCGGCGTCGCCGTCTATCCTGGTGACTTCATCGCCGGCGATCCGGACGGCGTGATGGTTGTGCCGCAGGAGATCGCGGAAGAGGTGTCGCGCCAAGCGCTGGATTATGAAGAGCAGGAGGAATTCATCCTGCGCCGCATCCGCGCCGGTGCGCCGATCTTCGGCACCTATCCACTCGATGGCGAGGGGTTGGCGGAATATGAGGCCGAGCGCGCGGCGCGCCGCAAAGGTTGATTGGCAATGTCGGTGCAGGCCAGCGTAGGTCGCAGACCGATGGCGATCCGGGGAGGCACCCAGCCGTTGACGGGAACAGAGATGAATCGCCCAGCCGATCCGGCGGCCGCGAGGCCGCTGCTTTCGGTTCGCGACCTGTCGATCCGCGCCGGCAGTCTCGAACTGGTGCGTGGGGTGAGCTTCGATCTCCAGCCCGGCACCATGACGGCGCTGGTCGGCGAATCCGGCAGCGGCAAGAGCCTGACCGCGCAGGCGATCCTCGGGCTGCTGGATCGTGAGGTCTACACGGTGGCGGGCGCCGATCTGCGGTTCCAGGGCGGGCGGCTCGGCTTCGACGGAAACCGACTGCCCAAGGGGTTTCGCGGCCAATTGACCGGTTATGTCTTGCAGGACCCAACGTCGGCGCTGGACCCGACCATGACGGTGGGCCGCCAGATTGCAGAGATGTTCGTCGTGCATCGCCGCATGGACATGCGCTCGGCGCTGAAGGAAGCAGCAAAGATGCTCGACTTCGTGCGCATCCCCAATGCGGCGAGCCGCATCGGCGACTATCCGCACCAGTTCTCCGGCGGCATGAAGCAGCGCGTGCTGATCGCCATGGCGGTGGCGCTGTCGCCGCGGCTCCTGATCGCCGACGAGCCGACGACGGCGCTGGACGTGACGGTGCAGGCCGAGATCCTTGCGCTGATCGACGACCTGCGTGTCCAGCTCGACATGGCCGTGCTTATCATCACTCACGATTTCGGCGTGGTCTATCAATGCGCCGACCGCGTGATGGTGATGTATGCCGGCAAGCTGGTCGAAGGCGGCGAGACGCTGCAGATCACCCAGAACGGTCGTCATCCCTATACGCGCGGGCTGATCGCCTCGATCCCCGACCTCGACGATCTCGACCGGCCGGTGGTGGCTATTCCCGGTCAGCCGCCGCGCCCGGAATCGAGTTGGATCGACAGTTGCGCCTTTCATCCGCGCTGCGCCTGGAAGGCAGACCGCTGTATCGCCGAAGCGCCGGCCATGGAGCAGCTTGACGGCGGCGACATCGTGCGCTGCTTCGAGTGGCCGCGCGTCGTTGCGGGGGCAGGGCCGTGACCGCCGCGCTGGAGATCGAGCGCCTGAACTTCGCCTATTCCTCAAGCGGATTGATTTCCTCGGGAGCGGTTGCGCTCAAGGCTCTCGACAACGTCAGCCTGTCGGTCGAGCCAGGGCGGGTGCTGGGCATCGTCGGCGAGTCCGGCAGCGGCAAGAGCACGCTGCTGCGCACCATCGTCGGCCTGAACCGGGGATATTCCGGCACGATCCGCTACCGGGGCCAGACGGTCGACCATGCCGCGGGCAATGCGCGGATGGCGCCGTTTCGCGCCGGCGTGCAGATGATCTTCCAAGACCCGGGCGGCAGCCTCAATCCGTTCCGGACGATCCGCCAGACGTTGACGGCGGCGCTCGCCCGTGCTCCCTCCGCCGCGCCGGAGCGCGACCGCCTCGGCGTGCTGCTCGAGCAGGTCGGGATGAACGCCTCGGCGCTCGACCGGCGACCCTGCGAATTCTCCGGCGGTCAGTTGCAGCGTCTCGCCATCGCCCGGGCGCTGGCCTGCGATCCCACCGTGTTCCTCTGCGACGAGCCGACCTCGGCGCTCGACGTCTCCATCCAGGCGCAGATCCTGGACCTCTTCGCAAAATTGAAGAATGACGGTCGAGCCTTTATCTTCGTTACCCATAATCTCGGCGTGCTCGGGCAAATCGCCGATACGATCGCCGTGATGTTCCGCGGCCGCGTCGTCGAGGTCGGTCCGGCGCGCAGGCTGATCGCCGAGCCGAAAGAGGCCTATACGGCTGCGTTGATCGCAGCCTCGCCCCGGCTGAAACATCGTGGCGTCTTGCTCGAAAATGCCCGCGCCCGCCTCGTTCCGCGAGCCTCCGCGACCGGGAGCGTGCTATGATCGGCTATGTCGGATCCCGGCTGTTCAACGCCGCCGCCACCTTGGTCGCGGCGGTCATCGCCACCTTCATCATGATCCGCATCGCGCCCGGCGACCCGGTTCTCGTCCTGCTCGGCGATCTGGCGACGCCCGACCAGATCGCCGCGGCGCGGATCGAATACGGCCTCGACCGGCCGATCTACGAGCAACTGCTGATCTATCTCGGCAAGGCGTTTACGCTCGATTTCGGCAATTCGATCATCCAGGGCCGGCCGGCCGTCGACATCGTCGCGCAGCGCATGCTGGCGACGCTGACACTGGGCGCCTTCACCTTCGCGCTGGTCATCGCGGCGGCCCTGCCGCTCGGGCTGCTTGCCGCGCTTTACCACGACCGCTGGTTCGACAAGGCGACGTCCAACACCTCGCTGGTGGTGCTGGGCATTCCCGATTTCTGGCTCGGCCTGGTGTTCATCCTGGTGTTCGCCCGCTGGATGCAGATCCTGCCAAGCTCGGGATGGTCGTCGCCGAGTTCGATCGTGCTGCCGGCCGTCACCCTTGCATTGCCGCTGATCGCGGTGAACATGCAGCTGATGCGCAACGAGGCGATCGGCGTGCTGAACTCGAACATGGTCAAGATCCTGCGGGCCAAGGGCATGCCGACATCACGCATCGTCAGCCACCACGTGCTGCGCAATGCGCTGCTGCCGGTGCTGACCGTCGGCGGCGTGCAGTTCGGGCATCTGCTCGGTGGCGCCGTGATCGTCGAGACGGTGTTCGGCTGGCCGGGGCTCGGCAAGGAACTGATTAGCGCCATCGGATACCGCGATTATGCGGTGGTGCAGGCCTGCATCTTCATCATGACCTTCCTGGTGGTGGCCGTAAATTTTGCCGTCGATTTTGGCTACCGGCTGATCGATCCGCGCCTGAGGCGGGTCTGACCATGGCGGCGACGGCTTTTTCCTCGCGCGTGCCAGGCATGCGACTGACTTTTTGCGAAATGCTGGCGCTGGGTTTTGTCGCCCTGTTCTTCGTCGTCGGGCTGGCCGGCCCGTATCTGGTCGATTTCAACCCTGCCGCCACCGATACGGCGATGCGGCTGAAGCCGCCAATGACTACGCTGGCCAACGGAGCCATCGCCTGGTTCGGCACCGACGCGGTCGGGCGCGAAGTCGCCAGGCAGGTGATCTACGGCGCGCGGGTGTCGCTGCTGGTCGGCTTCACCTCGGCCGCGCTGGCCGCGGCCTTCGGCGTCCTCATCGGCGTATGGGCCGGCTGGGCCGGCAGGCGGACCGAGCAGGTGCTGATGCGCATCGTCGACATCCAGCTTGCCTTCCCGTCGATCCTGATTGCTGTCTTCCTGGCAGCTTTCATCCAGCCCAGCCTGCTGTCGGTGATCGTCATCCTCGCCGTCACGCGCTGGGCTGTCGTCGCCCGTGTCGCCCGCGCCATCACCGCGCGGTCGCTGACCAGAAGCTATGTCGAGGCGGCGATCATCTCCGGCGAGAGCACCCTGAGGATCGTGCGCGACTGCATCCTGCCGAACCTCTGGATCCCGCTGCTCATCCTGATGTCGGCGGAACTCAGCCTCATCATCCTGGCGGAGGCGTCGCTCGGTTTCCTCGGCTTGGGCACGCCGATCGACGTGCCGTCGTGGGGGCGCATCATCTCTTCGGGCCGCAACTATCTGGCCAATGCCTGGTGGATAGCCACGTTGCCTGGGCTGGTCATCGTCGTCGTGGTGGTGTCTATCGGTGTGGCCGGCGAGGTGCTGCGCCGGCGGCTCGGCAGCGGCGCCGGCGCAGCCCTGTGAACGTGGAAGCTCTTTTATGATCGACGACTTCTGTGTGGTGGGCGGCGGCATCGTCGGTCTGGCGACGGCGCTTGAACTGCTCCGGCAGAGGCCCGGCGGCCATCCTGCTGCTGCTCGAGAACAAAGCGCGTGTCGGCCAGCACAAGACCGGCCACAATAGCGGCGTCATCCATGCCCGCATTATGATCCCGGCAGCATGAAGGCGAAGCTCAGGCTCCAGGGACTGCGCGCCACAAAAAGCGTTCTGCCACGAGAACGGCATCGTCTACGACGCCTGCTGCAAGCTCATCGTCGCCACCAACGGCGTCGAATTGCACCGCACCGAAGCGCTCTGCGCGCGCAACCGCAAATGGCCTGACGCTATCGCGGGTAAGTTCCGGCGAATTGCGCGAAATCGAACCCAACCTCACCGGCGTCGGCGCGCTGCTCAGCCGCGAGACGGCGATCGTCAGCTATCGGCAGATCTGCGAGAAGATGGCGGACCTGCTACGGGCAGACGGCGCTGATTTCGGCTTGGCAAGACCGTGACCGGGATCAAGGAAGAGGCGGATGCCGTGCGGGTCGAGGCCGGTGGCGAGACCTGATCGACGCAGAAGCTCACCTGCTGCGGCGGATTCCAGTCCGACAGGCTTGCGCAAACGGCCGGCGCGAAGGTGGATTTCCGCATCGTACCATTCCGGGGCGAACATATTGCCCTGCCGCCGGCGCTAAACCAGATCGTCAAGCACCTGATCTATCCCGCACCCGACCCGACCAAAGGGCCATCAATCAAAGCCGGCCGCTGCAGCCTATCACCAGCGGCGCGGGTCCAACGTCACCATTCAAGGTGCTTTGTTGACCCCGCGCAAGATGATCGGTTGCCAGGCGATCAATCGTAAAGGACCGCCGCGATCTTCGGGTCGGTCATGTTGGTCTTGTCGTACCAGTAGTAACCGGTATCGATGACCTTCTCGAGCTTTTCGCCCTTGAGCGCCTTGGAAAGCGAGTCGACGACGCATTTTCCGATGCCGACTGGGTTCTGCGTGATCGAACCGATCAGCACGCCCTCCATGATAGCGTCCTTCTGCGTCTTACCAGAATCGTAGCCGACGCCAACGATCTTGGATTTGGTCTCCTTGATCGCCACGGCGAGGCCGATTGCAGCACCTTCGTTGGACGCGAAGATCGCCTTGATGTCCGGGTTCGCCTGGAGCATCGCCTTGATGTCGTCGGCGGCCTTCAGCGCGTCATTGGCGTACTGCACGTCCACCACTTCGATCTTCGGATATTTCTCCTTGATCCGATTGAGGAATCCGTCGCGGCGGCCGATGCCGGTGGCGCTGGTCTGATCGTGGATTTCAGCCGCGATCTTGCCCTCACCGCCGATCGCCTCGGCAAGCTTGTCGGCGGCAGCACCCGCCGCGTTCACGTTGTCGGTGGTGCAGGTGGTTAGCGGCAGGTCGCTTTCAACGCCGGAGTCGAAGGCGACGATCGGGATACCCGCATCGGCGGCCTTCTGCAGGGCCGGTACCTGCGCCTGGCTGTCGAGCGCGGCGAAGCCCAGGCCCTGCGGCTTCTTGGCGATCGCGGCGTTCAGGATGTCGGTCTGCTTGTCGATCTGGGCTTCCGTTTCCGGGCCTTCGAAGGTGATGGTAACACCGTTGGCCTTCGCCGCTTCCTCGGCGCCGGCCTTCACCGCCTGCCAGAACTGGTGGCTGAAGCCCTTTGCGATGATCGGGAAATAGGTCTCGGCAAAGGACGGCGCGGTGAACATCGTGGCCGTGCCCAGCGCGAGCGCCGATGTCAGAATCAGCTTTTTCATTTCGATACTCCCTAGGTTTTGATTGTAGGCGTAACAACTCATGCAGTTGGACTAGACTTGAACCGTCCTCGGCAACTTCCTCCCATGACTAGGTTTTCTTGCGCAGCACGATATCGACGAACACTGCGACGATGATTATCAGGCCGGTGATGACGATCTTCCATTCCTCCTGCACGCCCATGACGCGCAGGCCGTTGGTCAGCACGCTCATGATGAAGGCGCCGATGATCGTGCCGAGTACGGTTCCCCTGCCGCCCGAAAGCGAGGTGCCTCCGATGACGACAGCGGCGATGGCGTCGAGCTCGTAGCCGAGGCCGAGCGCTGGCTGGGCGGAGTTGAGGCGCGACGAGATCAGCAGCCCGGCGATGCCAGCGATCATGCCGCATATCGCGTAGGTGACGATCTTCCAGAAGTCGACGTTGACGCCTGACAGGCGCGCGGCCTCTTCGTTGGAACCAAGCGCGAAGATGTAGCGGCCAAGCAGGGTGCGCGTCAGCACAATTGACGCAATGAACGCCACGCCGAACATCACCAGGACGCCGTTGGGGATTTCCAGACCGGGAATAAGCAACGAGATCGAGCTTTCCGGCGATATGAATTGATAGCCCGGCGTCGAGTTGAAATAGATCGGCTTCGCGCCGGAGATCACCAGCGCAAGCCCACGCGAGATCTGCATCATGCCCAGCGTAGCGATGAAGGGCGGTATCTTCAGCTTCGAGATCACCACGCCGTTGACCGCGCCCATCGCCGCGCCGGCCGCCATGGCGCCGAGAATGCCCAACGGCAGGGGCATGCCGAGATTGGTAAGGATGATGCCGGCGACCACTGCCGTCAGCGTCATCATCGTGCCAACGGACAGGTCGATGCCGGCCGAGATGATGACGAACGTTACGGCGACGCCGAGCACGCCGTTCACGGCGGTCGCCTGCATGATGTTCACCATATTGTTCCACGCCGCGAAGTTCGGCGCGAAAATGCTGAAGAAGGCCAGCAGCGCGATCAACACGACGAAGGCCACGGCCTTCTGGAGGGCCGAGGTCGTGAGGAAGCCTGGCTTGTCGGCTTGCGCCGGGGCGAGCGTGGTGTCTGTCATGGCATCTACCTTCTGGCTTAGGCGGCCTTGCTCTGGCGCTGGGTGGCGAGGGTCATGATCGATTCCTGGGTGGCTGTCCTGCCGTCCAGTTCGCCCGTCACGCGGCCCTCGCACATGACGACGATGCGGTGCGACAGGCGCAGCACCTCCTCGAGTTCCGACGAGATGACGACGATTGCCTTGCCCTCAGCTGCGAGGGCCTGAAGCATCTTGTAGATCTCGGCCTTGGCGCCGACGTCGATGCCGCGCGTCGGCTCGTCGAAGAAGAGGATGTCGCAATCGCGCAGCAGCCACTTGGCGATGACCACCTTCTGCTGGTTGCCGCCCGACAGCAGGCGCGTCTCCTGGTCTACGCTCGGCGTCTTGACCTTGAGACGGTTCACATAGTCGGTGGCGGAGCGCCTTAGCGCCGAATTGCGCATCCACATCCGCCCCGAGGCGAAGCGCGACCACGACGCCATGGTGATGTTGTCCATCACCGACATTGGCGTCACCAAGCCGAAATGCTTGCGGTCCTCGCTGAGATAGGCGAGGCCGAGCTTGACCGCCTCGCGTGGCGTCGGAATCTTGCGATGCTGGCCATGCACCTCGATGGTGCCGTTGTCGATCGGATCGGCGCCAAAGATGGCGCGCGCCACCTCGGTGCGGCCGGCGCCCATCAGCCCTGCGAAGCCGAGAATCTCACCCTTGCGCAAGTCAAAGCTCACGTCACGGATGGCATTGCCGCGGTTCAGCCCATTAACGCGCAGCACCACCTCCGGCCGGGCCTGCCCGTCGGCACGCGTCGCGTCCGCCAGTTCGCGGCCGACCATCAGCGAGATGATCTTCGAGATGGGCGTGCCTTCGGCGGGCAGCGTGTCGACATATTGGCCGTCGCGCATGACGGTGATGCGGTCCGAGATGCGCTTGATCTCATCCATCTTGTGGCTGATGTAGACGATGCCGACGCCGCGCGACCGCAGGTCGCGGATGATGGCGAAGAGATGCGCGACTTCCGCTTCGTTGAGCGCGGACGTCGGCTCATCCATGATGAGCACCTTCGAGTTGAACGAAAGCGCCTTGGCGATCTCGACCAATTGCTGTCGGGCGACCGTCATGTGCCCGACTTCCGAGGCGGGATCGATCCTGACCTGCATGCGCTTGAAAAGCGCCGCGGCATTGGCATTCATCTTCTTCTCGTCGACGAACATGCCGAGGCCCTGCCGCGGCTCACGGCCGATGAAGATGTTCTGCGCGGCTGTCAGATGGTTCATCAGGTACAGTTCCTGATGGATGATGCCGATGCCGAGCCGCTGGGCGGCCTGCGGTCCCGAGATCGAGACGACGTTGCCCTCGACGACGATGTCGCCCGCGTCGGGCTGATAGACGCCGGTCAGGATTTTCATCAGCGTCGACTTGCCGGCGCCGTTCTCACCCATCAAGGCGTGAACTTCACCCGGCTGCAGGTCGAAGCTGACGCCGCGCAGTGCGCGTACGCCGGGAAAGGATTTTTCGATCCCACGCGCCTCGATCAGTTTCGACACATCCGAACCGGCATGCGTGTCCATCACGATACTCCCCGTAAGGTTCGGTGAACGGTTCGCAGCCAACCTGAAGATCGCTTCGACGCATAAGCATTCGTTCACGCCTCGGCATACCTTGGGCGCGCCTGCATCGACCGCGTCTTGCCTCCCTGTCGAGCGCTGCTTGCGGCCCGGACCATTTCCTCCCGTCTCGTCGTTCGCACCTTTCAGCCTCGACGATATGATAATAGCCTAGCTTGCCCTCCAAGAAAAGTCAATCATTCATTCTAATTGATAAATTATTAGAACATACATTCCGGATTCATCAGACTGTAAACGCATCGCGGAAAGCAAGGACCGCCAGTTCCGGGTCGCCTGATGCGAACGCCTCCATGCCGACAGGACCTGCATAGCCCATGGCCTTCAGGGCCTTTGCAACACCGTGCCAGTTCACTTCGCCGGTTCCCGGCTCCATGCGGCCTGGCACGTCGGCGACCTGCACCTCGCCGATCCACGGCAGGCAGGCGCGGCAGAGTTCGATCAGGTTACCCTCGCCGATCTGCGCATGATAAAGATCCAGATTCAGACGCAGGCGCGGATGGTTGACGGAGGAGACCAGGGCGAGCGTGTCCTCGGCCCGTCCGAAAGGCACCCCTGGATGGTCGACCGGCAAGTTGAGGTTTTCCAGCGTAAACGTGACGCCCAATTCGTCCGCCATGTCCGCGATCCGGCAGAGCGTGTCACGCGCCTTGAGCCACAAGGCTCCGGTGACGATCTGGATCGGCCTGACGGGCAACCCGCCTTCGCCCAATCCGGTGCCATGCAGATTGAGACGCGCTACGCCGAGCCGCTTGCCGACGGCCACCGTTTCGCGGGCCGTCTGGAGCAGTTCCGCAGCGCCCTCATTGTCGGTCAACCTGCCCCGCAAATAGCCGTTCATGATCGAGAAAGTCGCGCCGGTTCTTTCCAGCTTGGAAAGATCGTGGTCCGGCCAATTCCACAGGCCCACCTGGAAACCCATTTCATTCAAGCGCGACGCGCGCCATTCGATCGGCTCTTTCCGCCAGATCATTTCAGCGCAGACAGCAAGCGTGAAGGGGGATGCGGGCATGTTTATCAGGACCGAAACGTTGCAAAGCGGTAGAATTCGGAAGCCAGCCTGTCACACCTCATTAACAATGTAAACATTCCATTCTTGCTCATAATGGAACATTAATTCTGAAACGCCAATTCGGACGCACTGCCGCGCCACGACATTCTCGCTACGGTGCGCAGCCTACAGCCGTACGCGCACCAGTCCACCGTCGGTTTCGGCTTCATAGGTTTTGAGATTGATGCATGGCGGCATGCGGATCGCCTCGCCCGTGCGGTAGTCGAACGCGCCGGAATGTTTCGGGCACTCGATCTCGTAGTCCAGGACCAGTCCATCCGCGAGATGCACCGCCTCATGGGAACAGAGCCCGTCGGTGCAGAATACCTCGTCGCTCGCGGAGCGGAAGATGGCATAGGTGCGGCCGCCGTGGTCGAAGCGAATGACGCCTTCCGCCTCGATGTCCTCCAGTTTGCAGGCTGATACCCAGTCGACCATGATCAGGCTCCCGTCATGCCGGCTTTCGCCGCCTTCGCGTTCATCCGCGCCTTCTTTTCCTGGTAGCGCGCCTGCATGCGCGCATCGCCCTCCTTGCTGCCGTCATGGAACGTGCCGAACCATTTATCGAAGGGGATGAGGCCGTCGCCGTAGTTCACTTCGAAATACTTGTGATGCAGATAATGGATATAGGCATGCGTATCGACGCCGCCTTTCTCGCCCACTTCCATCTTGTCGAAGCCGACATGGCCGGGAATCGCGCCGAAGCCGGCACGGTGCAAGGCGTAGAGAGCCAGGATCGGGTTCGCTGGGATGATGACGTACCAGAAAGCCATGCCGAGATAGAGCACGAGTTCGACCGGATGCATCGACAGCGACGAATAGGGTGACGGGTTCACCGAGTTGTGGTGCACCGAATGCACATGCTTGTAGAGGAACGGCGTGTGGATCAGCCGATGGATCAGGTAGAAATGCGTTTCGTGGATGATCGGGATGATCAGCACGATGAAAGCGAGATACCAGGGGTGCTCCGAAAAGCTGACCCAAGGCACGTAGCCATTGGCATAGGCATAGAGGATTGCCACCTCGATTGCCGTCCAGATCGGCATGGCGTGGAACAGGATCCGCAAGGCGCTGTCGATGTCCTGGCTCTTGAACCAGAACGCCTCGCTCTTCCTGTCCGCCGGAAACTGGCCGTTGTATTTGAAGCGCGTACCCTGCGCGCGGAACACGTAGAGCCTGAGCTGGAACACGCCGAAGAAGGCGAACAGCGCTACCGTATTGACCAGGAAAAGCTTGAGGATCCAGCCCCAGGCGAGCGTTTTCATCACCTCGACGTCGGGCAGCACCCAGTACCACCAGACAAAGGCCGATGCGAAGAAGATCACGTCATAGGGCAGGAAATAATGCGGCAGCCATTTCAGGACCTTCAGGGGCTGCGGCGGAAAGCTCCAGATCGGCGCGATGTCGGCCGGCTCCTTAGGCTGCCAGTCGCCGCGCTTGTTGCGCGTACCGTAAGCGAGATCATCCATAACGGTTCTCCTCAAATCGTTCGGGAGAGGGTCAAGAAGCGTTCGAAGGCGGCGTCTTCCATCTCGACCTGGTGACGACCCTCAGGATAGGCGCCGCTGTCGACATCATCGGCAAACGCCTGGAACGCGGCGACGCGCTTCTGCTGCAGTTCCGCGTCGAGCGCTGCGAAGTCGGCGTATTTCTTGGAATGACGCGGATAGTGCCCGGTGTTGGTGCCGAGCACATCCGACGAGAACAGATATTGCGTATCGCAGGCCGATCCGCAGCCCATGCCCATGGTGATCATGGCTGTGTTGCGGGTGATGAAGTCCGCCAGCTTAACCGGCACCACCTCGACCTCGACGAAAGCCGCACCGGCATTCTCGATGTCCTTGACGGCGCGCAGCGCCTTGAACGCTTCCTCCGGCTCCTTGCCGATGGCACGAAAGTTCGTCCAGGTCGCTCGATTGGGCACGAGCCCGACATGGCCGGTGACCGGAATGGCCTCGCGCGCCATCGCCTCGATGAACAGCGGCGAGTGCGAACAGTAGACGGCGTCGGCGCCCCGATTGAGGATATCGAAGCCGAGCCTTATCGCCTCCTGCGGCGACGAGACGGCGCCATGCGGCATGCCAGCGGAAATGAACGCGGAGGGTGCGGCGGCGCGGATCGGCCCGAGATTGTGGTCCGGCTCGCAAGACAGGATCACGATGTCTGCGGCCTCCGCGGCAGCCGCCTCGGCCGGTGTGTCGACGTGCAACTGGACCCACTTCCTGCGCCCCTTCTGGCTGCGCAGATCATGGACCGATGGCTTTCGGCGCATCGCTCTCCTCCTCCCTGTTGCTATAATCTTCTATAGGGAGATGCCGGGAGAGTCGCCGCGTTTCTTGATCAAATTTGATCAGATATTCTCGGACGTGACCGTGACAAAGCGGATGGGGGGATTGTCGACCGGTGTGTCCAGCACGCCCAGCCGCGACAGCATCATGTCCATCGCCCGCCTGGCCTGCGCTTCCGGCGACTGGTCGATCACGATATGCATGATACCTTCGCGCAAGGCAGAGGTGGTGCGCTCGGTCAGTTCATGGCCGACGAAGAAGATTCCGTCCGTTGCGCGATGCCGGCGCAGCACGTCGCAGAGCGCGAAGTTCGCGCCGCCCGCGTTGTAAAGCCCTGCGAGATCCGGATAGCGACGCATGGCGTCAACGAGTTGCGCGCTGGCTTCCATCGCATCGTCAAAGGTGTAGAGCAGCTCGACGAAGTTAAGATTGCCCCGGCCATGCCGCTCGATACCCTGCGAGAAGCCTCGGATACGCCGGCGGTGGACGGAGTAGACCTCCGAGTGGCAGAGCGCCACGACCGGCCCGGACCGACGCTGCATCGCGGACATCAGCAGCCCGGCCGTCCGGCCCGCCGCCTCGTTGTCGATGCCGACCAAGGCCGCGTCGCCGCTGTCCATGCCCGTCATCACCTGAAGAACCGGCACGCCCTGCCCCAGCAATTGCCGCAGCGCTGCGCCGACCGCCCCATACTGAGGCACTGCCAGGATAAGGCCGGACCGCCTCGCGGCGGGATGGAGGATGCGATCCGCTATCGATTTGGCGTCCGCCTCGTTGACGAAGGTGCGATTGACCGACACGGAGGAGTCGAGCGTCGCCGCGATCCGCTCGAAACCGCGCGACAGCCTGGCGAAGAAGGTCGTCTCGGGCCGCACGAGGATGACCTCGATCCGGATCAGGCCGCGGTGGCGTTCCGGGAGCTTGCGCCTGTAGTCGAGGCGGCGGGCGGCGACAAGCACCTTCTCCACTGTCTCGGGCCGCACGTTGCCACGTCCGTTCATCACGCGCTCGACCGTAGCCGTGCCCACTTCGGCCGCTTTAGCGATGTCTTTTAAAGTGGTCTTCATACCGGAGCGGATCCTCCCAAATTTGCCCAAATGTTCAACAGTGGGCATCGTATTGCTTGCATTTGAAATATGTCGGCCGGCAGGGCGATACCGGGACACGTGCCCGTTCGCACTGCGACTGCGCGAATGTCAGTTTTCAACATCCTCAGACAAGAACATCCAGTTCGCTGTCGGCCCCTTTGCCGCTAAGGCGGGTTAGCCACGATAGGGGCCTAGCTGATAGACCGGCCGCACTTGCAGAGTGCAGATTTTTCGCGTCGGGCGGGCTAACGTTGAGGCATCCCTGCCCGTTCTAATGCCTCTGCGACCTGGGAGCCCCACGTGCCCATTTGTCTTAAAAACGACAGCGCGCGGTAATGCCGGATAGTGAAATCTGACTGGGCCGCCAGCAACTTCGTTGCTGCCCAGCGAGCGGTTTCCATGTCGCCTTGTATTGCGGCCCATGCGGCAAGATATCGATACGCAAGGATGACATCTGGGTGGCAGGCGAGCACTTCGCGGGCGATTGCGATCGCTTCTAGAAACGATTCTGCCTTTGCCAGGGAGGTCGCCATTCCCAGCTTCATGTTGAACGACAACGGATCCCTCGGGCTCAGATTTAATGCCCGCCGAAAGCGCTCCGTCGCCTCCGGCTCCTGGTCCTGTTACATCACGATCCATTGACCTGAGACCCTGAACTTCCTCCAGATTTGGGTAGAGTCCGTCGATCATGGAGACGGATGATGCGACCTTCGAGGTTCACGGAAGAACAGATCATCGGGATGCTGAAGGAGCAGGAGGCCGGTGCGAAGACGGCGGATGTCTGCCGCAAGCACGGCATCTCGGCTGCGACCTTCTACAAGTTCAAGGCGAAG
>NZ_JBEBMH010000052.1:0-21802 GCF_040081985.1 Mesorhizobium yinganensis
ACGAGCACCGCATGGACCGCAACCATCTCGCCGGCCAGCACGACGACCCCATATCAACCCAATCCTGGCCGCCGCCGGCTACACCTTCACCCTCCTGCTCAGGTGGTTGAAGGCGTTTTTGAACATACTCAGCGCTGCGCTGCTGAGCCAACACAAACCGCTCGCAGCCCAAAAGCTCAATTGTTCACGGTCGACTACGGATCACATCCTCGGGGAGTTCCAAAGAACGGGGGCCTGCCGGCGGTCGACGATAGCATAGCGGGTTGGGCGAGAAGCCGATCAAGCAGGTTGACTTGCTCAGCACAGATGCGCGGCCTGGCAAAGTGAGCCGACCGGCGCAGGCGAGGGCGCCTCCGACCCGGCGGCAGCAGGCTCTCCTTCGTCACTTGTCGTCAATCGGCAACGCAAACCCTGCCTTTACGCGATCCATGACGACCATTGTCTTGAAACCTTTGATATCGCGGTTTTCGTAAAAGAATCGGCGCGTAAATGCTTCGTAGTCCTCCATGTCCTCGGCGGTGACGACCAACAGGAAATCGGTGTCACCCGTTACGTAGTAACCGATCATGACCTCCTCGGTGGCGCGGATGGCGGCCTTGAACCGGTCGACAATGTCTGCTCGTTCGCGTTCCAGCGACACCAGCACGATCATCGTAATGCCGCGTCCGACCGCCTTGGGCGAAACGATCGCGACGTCCGCCTCGATCACGCCGGCTTCACGCAGCCGCTTCAACCTCCGCTGACAGGCAGTCGGCGACAGGTTGGCGACGTCCGCGAGTTCTTCGGAGGTCAGTCGATTGTTCTTTTGAACCGCGTCCAGCAGGGCGCGGTCCGCTCTGTCGAGTGCGAGCATGCAAAATTCCTGCGTCAGATCACGAACTATGCATTCTTCCTGCGTACGCGGTCAAATCTGCGCAGCCAACTGACAGTGAACGCCGGCTAAGGTTTCTCCGAATCACGGAGCTCGCCAATGCAAGGCATTGCTGCTGAAACCTTCAAGACCCTTGCTCGTCCGGACCTGATCGAGCGCCGTGCTTTCCTGAATGGAACCTTTATCGTTCGAGAGAAGACGTTAGCCGTGATTGATCCGGCTAATGGCGATCATATTGTCGACGTCGCCGCCTGCTCACTCGAGGATGCCGACGCGGCCGTCGATGCCGCGCAGGAGGCCTATTTCGAATGGCGTAACCGGCTTCCTGTCGAGCGCGGTCAGATTCTGCGTGGATGGGGCAGACTGATGCACGAACATGCGCGGGACCTCGCCGTCATCATGACCGCTGAACAAGGCAAGCCTCTAGCGGAAGCGCTTGGCGAGATCACTTATGCCGCGAACTTTCTCGACTGGTTCGCAGCTGAAGGCGAACGTGCCTATGGCGAGACCATTCCGAGCCATCTGCCTGGCAGCCGCCTGTCGGTTCAGATGCAGCCGCTCGGCATCGCGGTTGCGATCACGCCGTGGAACTTCCCCTCGGCGATGATCACGCGAAAGGCCGGAGCCGCATTGGCCGCTGGCTGCACCATGATCGTCAAGCCAGCTCCCGAGACACCCTTGTCTGCGCTGGCGTTGGCGAAGCTTGCCGACGAGGCTGGCATGCCGAAGGGTGTGTTTCAGGTTTTGACTGGCGAAGCCGTGCCATTGGCCAAACGGCTTCTGGAGCACACGCGGGTTCGCGCCATCTCCTTCACCGGTTCTACCGAGGTTGGCCGCATTCTGCTCGAGCAATCGGCCGCAACGGTCAAGAAGGCCTCGCTCGAACTCGGCGGCCACGCACCTTTCATCGTCTTCAAGGACGCCGATTTAGCCGCTACGGTGAAAGGCTGCATCGGCGCCAAGTTTGCGACCTCCGGCCAGGACTGCCTGGCGGCCAACCGCATCTATGTACAGCGCGACATCCACGACGCCTTCGTCGATGCCTTTGCGGCGGCGGCGGAGAAACTTAATGTCGGTCATGGTTTCGAGCCGGGCGTCGACATCGGTCCCATGACACGATCCAGCGTCGCAGAGAAATGCCGGCAGCAGATCGCGCAGGCGCTCGCGGCCGGCGCTCGACTTGTATGCGGAGGCCAGGACAGCCCGCTTGGCGGTAACTTCGTCACACCGACCGTCCTTGCCGACGTGACCGACGACATGCTGATCGCCCGTGAGGAAACGTTCGGACCGGTTGCCGCGCTGCTTCCTTTCGACGAGGAAAGCGAAGTCATTGACCGGGCCAACGCGACGGAAATGGGGCTTGCGGCCTATGTCTACACCAATGATCTTAGCCGCGCGATGCGCCTGACCGACCGACTGGAATACGGTATGGTTGCCGTCAACACGTCCAAATTCACCGGCGCGCCGATCCCCTTCGGGGGCTGGAAACAATCTGGCCTCGGCCGCGAAGGCTCGCGCCACGGCCTCACCGAATATCTCGAAGCGAAATATATCTGCTTCGGCAATCTCGCCGCCTGAAAGGAACCCGTCATGACCGTCAGCCTCACCCAGATCGCCGAGATGGACCGCAACGCCGTCCTGCATCCTTTCACACAACTCAAGGATTTTGCATCCGGCAAGTTGGGCGACCCTACCATAGTTGAGACCGGCAAGGGCATCCGCATCCAGGATGCGCGCGGTAACCAGTTGATCGACGGCTTCGCCGGATTATACTGCGTGAATATCGGCTACGGCCGGCCCGAAGTTGCCGAAGCCATTTCGCGCCAAGCCTACCGCCTCGCTTACTACCACTCCTACGCAGCGCATACGACTGAGGAACTGGCAATCCTTTCCGACCGCCTCGTGCGAATGGCGCCTGGCAGGATGAGCAAGGTTTTCTATGGCATGTCCGGGTCCGATGCCAATGAGACACAGGCCAAGCTCGTCTGGTATTATAACAATCTGCGCGGCAAGCCGAAAAAGAAGAAGATCATCGCGCGTCAGCGCGGCTATCACGGCTGCAGCGTTGTTTCCGGCTCCATGACCGGCATGTCCTTCTACCATGATCACATGGATCTGCCACGCGCCGGTATCCTCCATACGGGCGCGCCGCACCACTATTGGGGCGCGGATGCCGGCGAGACGGAATCCGAGTTTTCCAGGCGCCGCGCCGCGGAACTCGAGGCGCTGATCTTGCGCGAAGACCCCGATACGATCGGCGCTTTTATCGCGGAACCGGTGCTGGGAACCGGCGGTATCACGCCTCCCCCAACCGACTATTGGAAAGAGGTTCAGGCTATCCTCAGGAAATACGATATCCTGTTGATAGCCGACGAGGTGATCACCGGCTTCGGACGCACGGGCTCTATGTTCGGCTCACAGAATTACGATATCGATCCCGATCTCATCACCGTCGCCAAGGGCTTGACCTCCGCCTACTTCCCGCTATCGGGCGCGATTGTCGGCGAAAAGGTCTTCAAGGTGATGGAAGAAGGCGCGGACCGCGTTGGATCGTTCTCCCACGGCTACACCTACTCCGGCCATCCAATCGGCGCCGCGGCCGCCAATGCGGTCCTTGACATCGTTGAGAAGGAGAACCTGCCCGCCAATGCGCGCGAGGTCGGCGCCTACTTCCAGGCCCAGTTGCGGGCTCGGTTCGCACAGCTTCCAATTGTCGGAGAGGTTCGCGGCGTCGGTCTCATGGCCGCGATAGAGTTTGTGGCGGATCGCGAGAGGAAGAGCCGCTTTGCGTCGGCGCTGACCGTTGGCGCGCGCGTCTCCAAGGCGGCACGCAGTCGCGGCCTTATCGCGCGCGCCATGCCGCATGGTGACATCCTCGGTTTCGCCCCGCCGCTCGTGATTACCAAAGCGGAGGTGGACGAGATGGTGGCGATCGCGGAAAGCGCCGTGCGCTCCGTGATGGATGACCTTGTCCAGGCCGGCGAAAGGATCTGATACCCACGACATCAGGGGCGCGGTCAAGGCGCCCTCCCCGCTGCTCGGTGGGACTGCTTGCAGTCCGGGTGGTAAACGCGCTTCATCTTTTGCCTGAAGCGTGCATAATGTCATGAAGTACTTGCCTCAGAAACGAGACAATTTTCATGAGCCGCCAGGCCAATCCCGTTGGCATCCCTCCGCTGCCAAGGACTACCGAATGGATTCCCGCCTTTGTCAGGAAGAAGGGTAGTACGAAGCATGCCGCGCTGACTGAGCAAATCATCGCGGACATCGATTCAGGCGTGCTGAAGCCGTTGGACCGGATGCCGACGCATCGGGATTTGGCCCGCGCCCTTAGCCTGTCCGTGCAGACCGTCAGCCTGTCCTACAAGGAGGCCGAGCGGCTGGGCTACCTCAGCGGCGAGATCGGACGCGGCACCTTCGTAAGGGCGCGGGTGACGGAGCGCGCAGGGCGCATGATGCTCGACCACAGTCCGAACGAGGTGCTGGACCTGTCCATCATCCGTGCGGCCTACCTCGACGCGCACGAGACGGCCGCACGCGAGGTTTTCCGCGAAATAGCCGAAGGCGAAGTCGCCGAGTTCATGCGCCCATGCCGCCCGGTCGCCGGGCTCATGCGTCACCGGGAAACGGCTCGTGCCTGGCTGCGCCCGCTGGGCGTCGGGGCGGGAAGTGAGCGCATCCTCGTCACCAACGGAGCCGCACACGGTATCTTCCTGGCACTGAGTTGCGTCGTCCGCTCAGGCGACGTGGTCCTGTGCGAAAATCTGACCGATCATGGCATCATCGGTCTGTCCAACGTCCTTGGGTTCAGCCTGAAAGGGCTGCCGACCGACGCTGAAGGCCTGTTGCCGGATGCCCTGGAAGCGGCCTGCGCGGCAGGCGGCGTGCGTTCGCTGGTGCTCATCCCTACCCTCAACAACCCGACCGGTCATGTCGCTGGCGCCGTGCGCCGGCAGGAGATCGCCGCGATCGCGCAACGTCACGGTCTATTTGTGATCGAAGACGAGGTCTATCGCCCGCTGATAGAGGAGCAACTGCCGTCGATCACAGAGATGCTGCCGGATCTCGGCTTCTTCGTCACCAGCTTCACAAAGACGGTGCTTACGGGTCTGCGCGCCGGTTATCTGGTGGTCCCGCCGGCCTATTCAATTCGCGCGGCCTCTATCCTGCGCGTGTCGAGCTGGAGCGGGACCTATCTAACGGGTGAAATCGCAAGCCGTTGGGTCGAGGACGGGACGGCGCTCCGCCTGATCGAGGTCCAGCGCGATGAAGCCCGCGCACGTCAGGCCATCACCGCGGAAATCCTTGGCGATCACGTTGCTTCAAGCCATCCGCTGGCGCTCTGTGCCTGGCTCAAGGTGCCAGCGCACTGGACGGAAGACGGACTGGTGCGGGCGCTGGCCAACCAGAATGTCGCGGTCACTCCCTCGGAGCCGTTCATCGCGGGAACGGGCCATGCCGGCGGCATCCGCATCTGTCTTGGAGGCCGCTTGAGCAGGACAAGCCTGAGAAATGCGCTGACCACGGTCAGACGGGCATTCGAGCAGTTGCCGCCCGTTTACGATATAGGTTCGATCGGCTGACCGGATCCTATTATTGGATCATTACAATATAATAATTGACATGATTTTTGTTCACTCGCAACATCACAATCATGTGGCGGAAAAACCTTCTCCGATCCAATACCGACCCGGCGCTGCCTGTCACGCTGACAGACATTGAACGCGCTGCCGCCAGGATCAACGGTCGTGTCCTGCGTTCGCCTCTTGTCCATTCGCCGCTGCTTTCTCAGCGGAGCGGACAACCCGCGTACCTCAAGCTTGAAACCCGCCAACCGACTGGCGCCTTCAAAGTGCGCGGTGCGATGAACGCCATCCTGGCGCTTGATGACCTTTCGGGGCGGCGCGGCCTCGTTACCGCGTCCACGGGCAATCACGGGCGCGCCGTCGCCTATGCGGCACGCGAGCTCGGCATGCCGGCAACGGTCTGCATGTCGGCACTTGTCCCGGCCAACAAAGTCGAGGCGATCAGGTCGCTGGGCTCCGAAATCCGCATTGTCGGCGTGTCGCAGGACGACGCGCAGGAGGAAGTCGAGCGCCTGGTGAAGGGCCTTGGCCTGATCCCCATTCCACCCTTCGATGCAGTCGATGTCGTTGCCGGGCAAGGCACGATCGGCCTCGAGCTCGCGGAGGATATGCCCGACCTCGATACGGTCCTCATTCCCCTGTCAGGCGGCGGTCTTGCAGGCGGCGTTGCGGTTGCGATCAAGGTATTGAAGCCGGGAACCCGCGTCGTCGGCGTCTCGATGGAGCGCGGTGCGGCGATGCACGCGGCCATGGCAGCCGGTAGGCCAGTCGCGGTCAATGAAGAGCAGACGCTGGCGGATTCGCTTGGTGGCGGCATCGGACTTTCGAACCGCGTCACCTTCGCGCTTTGCCGCGAACTGATCGATGACATCGTTCTCCTGACCGAGGAAGAGATCGCTGCCGGCATCCGGCATGCGGCGCGCGAGGAAGGCGAGGTGGTGGAGGGAGCAGGCGCTGTCGGCATCGCCGCGATTCTGGCCGGCAAGGTGACGTCATGCGGCCCGACGGCGATCGTCGTTTCCGGCCACAACATCGACCCGCAGGTCCATAGGGCTATCGTGGAGGGCGCCGCATGAGCCGCATCCGCGTCCTGCTCGAAAGGGATCTTCGCTCCATTATCAAACTCGACCTCTCGGCCATCGATTGTATCGAGCAGGCCTTTGCAGCGCTTTCGACAAGGCCGGTAGCCATGCCGCCGATCCTGCGCCTGGACATCCCGGAGTTCCGCGGCGAAGTGGACGTGAAAACCGCTTATGTTCCGGGCTTCGATGGCTTCGCCATCAAGGTGAGCCCCGGCTTCTTTGACAACCCCAAGCTAGGACTGCCGAGCCTGAATGGCCTGATGATCCTGTTCAGTGCGAGGACGGGTCTTGTTGAGGCCCTGCTACTCGACAATGGCTATTTGACCGATGTGCGCACAGCGGCAGCGGGTGGTGTTGCAGCCAGGCATCTCGCGCGCCAAGACGCGCGCAGTGCCGCAATTCTCGGCGCCGGCATGCAGGCTCGGTTGCAACTGAAGGCTTTGACCCTGGTCCGCCCGGTCCGCGAGGCACGCATCTGGGCTCGCGACCATGAGAAGGCTCGGAAGTTCGCCGCCGACTTTTCGCGGGACCACGGCATCGCGACCGTCGCGTTTGCCGATCCGCGAGAGGCCATTGCCGCTGCGGATATCGTCGTCACCACGACTCCGGCCGAAAAGCCGATCCTTTTTGCCGACTGGCTGAAGCCGGGGCAGCATCTCACCGCAATGGGCTCGGATGCCGAGCACAAGAACGAGATCGATCCGACGCTCTTCGAACGCGCGACCTATGTCGCCGACCGTCTAACGCAGACTTGCATTCTCGGTGAGCTTCATCATGCGATCGAAGCCGGCACGGCAGCGCCCGACCAGGCATTTGCCGAGCTCGGAAGCATCATCACCGGACAGGCGGTCGGGCGCCGGGGCTCTGACGACATCACCTTTGCCGACCTGACCGGGACAGGCGTTCAGGACACTGCCATCGCCAATCTGGCGCTGGCCCGTGCCGAGGACGCGGGAAGCGGACAGACGATCGTCAACGAGATCACCACAGGAGATGCAGCGTGAGTGTGGCGCTGAACTTTACGCGCGAGGAATATGCGGCGCGTCTGTCCAAGACTCGCGCCGCCATGGAGAAGGCCGGCATCGAGTTCCTGATCGTCACCGATCCGTCGAACATGCACTGGCTGACCGGCTACGACGGCTGGTCCTTCTACGTGCACCAATGCGTTCTCGTGCCGCCGCAGGGCGAGCCCGTATGGTTCGGCCGCAAGCAGGATGCCAACGGCGCGAAGCGGACGGCTTATCTCGCGCACGACAACATCGTCGGCTACGCCGATCACTACGTGCAGTCCACTGAACGCCATCCGATGGATTATCTCTCGCAGATCATCAGCGAGCGCGGCTGGGACAGGCTTTCGGTCGGCGTCGAGATGGACAACTACTATTTCTCGGCAGCCGCCCATGCCTCGCTGCAGAAATACCTCGCCAATGCTCGTTTCAAGGATGCTGCAGGGCTCGTGAACTGGCAGCGCGCGGTCAAAAGCGAGACCGAGCTCAACTACATGCGCAAGGCCGGCCGCATCGTCGAACTCATGCACAAGCGCATCGCCGACGTGGTCGAGCCAGGCATGCGCAAGTGCGACCTAGTGGCCGAGATTTACGATGCCGGCATCCGCGGCACGCCCGAGTTCGGTGGCGACTATCCGGCCATCGTGCCGCTGCTACCCTCAGGCGCCGACGCCTCTGCCCCGCATCTGACCTGGGACGACAAGCCGATGCGGGTCGGCGAAGGCACGTTCTTCGAAATCGCCGGAACCTACAAACGATACCATTGTCCGCTTTCGCGCACGGTGTTTCTGGGCAAGCCTACACAGGCCTTCCTCGACGCCGAAAAGGCGACGCTGGAGGGCATGGAGGCCGGGCTTGCGGCCGCCAGACCCGGCAATACCTGCGAGGACATCGCCAACGCCTTCTTCGCCGTGCTGAAGAAATACGGGATTACCAAGGACAACCGCACCGGCTATCCAATCGGTCTCTCCTACCCGCCGGACTGGGGCGAGCGGACCATGAGCCTGCGTCCCGGGGACCGCACCGAGTTGAAGCCCGGGATGACCTTCCACTTCATGACCGGCCTCTGGCTGGAAGACATGGGGCTGGAGATCACCGAGAGCATAGCCATCACCCAAACGAGCGTGGAATGCCTGTCCAGTGTGCCGCGCCAGCTTTTCGTAAGGGGATAGACCGTGCTGAACAGTGCCCCTCGCCCCTCGCCGATCGTCGCTTCCGTCGATTTCGACGCGAAGGGTGTGCAGCACGGACATCTGCGTCTGCCCTACAGCCGCGACGACAGCGCCTGGGGCTCGATCATGATTCCCATCTGCATAATCGCCCATGGAATCGGCCCAACCGCCTTGTTGATCGGCGGCAATCACGGTGACGAATACGAAGGCCCTGCGGCACTGTTCGAGCTGGCGCAAACGCTTGCGCCGTTACACGTCAGTGGGCGGATCATCATCGTCCCGGCCCTGAACTACCCAGCTTTTCGTGCCGGCACACGAACCTCGCCGATCGACGGCGGCAACCTCAATCGCAGCTTTCCGGGCAGGCCGGACGGGACAGTCACGGAGAAGATAGCGGACTACGTCACCCACCGCCTGATCCCGTTGGCCGACATCGTTCTGGACTTCCATTCGGGCGGCAAGACGCTCGATTTCCTGCCATATGCCGCAGCGCACACCCTGCCGGACAAGAGCCAGCAAGCCAGGTGTTTTGCAGCTGTCGCTGCGTTCGCTGCCCCCTATTCGATGAAGATGCTGGAGATCGATGCCGTCGGCATGCTCGACACGACGGTCGAGGAAATGGGCAAGGTGTTCATTACGACGGAGCTTGGTGGCGCAGGGACAGCCAGCGCGACTTCCATCAAGATCGCTCGGCAAGGAACTCTCGATGTCCTGCGCCACATGGGCATTCTCGGCGGCACCCCGGAGCCTCGGACCTCGCGCTGGCTGGACATGCCCTCCAGCGATTGCTTCACCTTCGCAAGGGATGACGGGCTCATCGCCTTTGCGCGTGATCTCGGCGCGCCGGTATCGGCGAACGAGATCATCGCGCTTGTCTATCCGATCGGTAGCACTGGCGTGGCGCCCATCGAGTACCGCGCCGCAATCGACGGTGTCCTTGCAGCGCGTCACGTGCCCGGCCTCATCAAGGCCGGAGATTGTCTCTCCGTCGTCGCGACGATCGCCGAGTATCCGCAACCAGGCCAGACATAGCGAGATCCGAAAACGGACTGCAAGACCTATCAACCAGTGGAGAACTGATATGCATATCCCAAAGATAGCCGGACTTTCCATAGTGGCACTCGCCATAGGCATGACTTCTGCGAGCGCGCTGACCGTCGATGAGGTCAAGGAGCAGGGCTATATACGTGCCGCCACGGCCAACGAGGTACCCTACTCCTACATGCAGCCGGACGGCACTTCGGCAGGTATAGGACCCGATGTCGCGACCGCCGTCCTGAAATCCATAGGGGTGGAGGAAATCAACTGGACGGTGACGCCATTCGGAACCCTCATTCCCGGCCTCAAGGCACGCCGCTTCGACTTCGCGGCTGCCGAGCAGAACATCTCGCCCGAGCGCTGCAAGCAGGTCGCTTTCTCCGAGCCGAACTCGTCCTACGGAGAGGGGCTCCTCGTGAAGAAGGGTAATCCGAAGGGCCTGGCAACCTATGCCGACATCGCGAAGGATCCGTCGCTCAAGGTGGCCGTGGTCTCGGGAGCCAACAATGTCGACTTCCTTCGCGCCGTTGGGGTGAAGGACGATCAGATCATCTTCATTCAGGCCAACGCCGATGCCATCCCGACCGTCCAGAGCCGCGTTGACGCCTATGCCGCGACGGAGCTGACCGTGTCGGCGCTCGCCAAGGATCAGGCCAATGTCGAGCAGGTTGCGCCGTTCACCGACCCGATCGTCAATGACGCACCGGTCCGCAACTATGGCGGCTTCGCCTTCCGCTCGGAGGACAAGGAACTGCGAGACGCCTTCAACGCCGCGCTCGTCGAGTTCCGCAAGACCGACGAGTACAAGCAAATTCTAATGAAGTACGGTCTTTCCGAGCAGAGCATCGCGGCGGCGGCCGAGAAGAATGTCGCGGACCTTTGCGCCGGCAAGTGACGACGCAAAGCGCCCGGTCAGGGGACCGGGCGCAATCCGCCGGCCGACGGACTGGAGTGCCCCGCATGGATTGGACAGCCTACCTGCCGATGCTCTGGCAAGGCGCCGCCGTGACGATGACGATCACGCTGGCGTCGATTGCCATTGGCGGAGTTCTCGCCTTCCTCTTTGGAGTTCTGCGGGTCGAAGGCGGCTGGGTCCTCTCCACCGTCGCTCTCTGCTACACCGAGGTGTTCCGCGGTACCTCGCTCTTTGTGCAGCTCTTCTGGTTCTACTACGCATTGCCGCTCGTCGGACTAAGCTTCGAGCCGGTTACCACGGGGATCCTTGTGCTCGCCGCCCATGCCGGAGGCTACGGTGCCGAGATCGTTCGCGGGGCGCTTTCATCCGTTTCGGTCCATCAGCTTGAAGCCGCCCGTGCGCTGAATTTCAGCCGCTTCCAGACCCTGTTCCACGTCTCGCTGCCGCAGGCTGTCGTCGAGATGATGCCGGCATTCGGCAACCTCGCCATCGAGACGCTGAAGCTGTCTTCGCTGGTCTCGCTGATCTCGATCGCGGACCTCACCTTCTCGGCTCAGTCCATCCGCAACATCACGCTCGACAGCGCCAGCATCTATTCGGTCACGCTCCTCTGCTATTTCGCGATGTCGCTGGTGCTGATGATCGGGGTCCGCATCCTCGAGCGCATCGTGCGACGCGGCAACGCGTTCCCGCGCGCGGCGCATTCGTGAGGTCGTGTCCATGATGTATGGCTACGAATGGGACACGACAACCTGGGTCACCTACGCGACGTCCATCCTGCCCATCATTCTGATAGGGCTGACGGTGACATTGCAGGCCGCCGCAGCAGGCTTCGGCATCGCGCTCGTCCTTGGTCTCGTCTTTGCGCTGCTGCGCCGCAGCCGCGTCAAGGTGATGTCGTGGACGACGGCCTTCGTGGTCGAATTCCTGCGCGACACGCCGCTGCTGGTGCAACTCTTCTTCCTCTACTACGTGCTGCCGGATTTCGGCATCGTGCTGCCCGCCTTTATGACGGGCGCTCTGGCGCTCGGCCTGCAATACGCCGCCTATACCTCCGAGGTTTATCGCGGTGGAATTGAGGCGGTGCCGCGCGGACAGTGGGAGGCCGCAACTGCCCTCAACCTGACGCGAATGCAGACCTACCGCGATGTTGTCATACCGCAGGCCATCCCGCGCATCCTGCCCGCCATGGGCAACTACCTTGTCGCCATGATCAAGGAAACGCCGGTGCTGTCCGTAGTTACGGTGCTTGAGATGATGGGGCTCGCCAACATGATTGGTGAGCGTACCTTCGAATATCTCGTGCCTCTGACAATGGTGGGGCTGATATTCCTTCTCCTGACGCTGATCTGCTCGGCGGTCCTGCACCGCTTGCAGACCGCGCTTCCCAAAGCAGGAATCCCCTTGCGATGAGCGAGAACCAGACCAAACCGATCATCGAGTTCTCCAAAGTCGCCAAGCGCTTTGGCACGTTGACCGTGCTGGATGATTTCGATTTCAAAGTCGCGAAGGGCGAGAAGGTCACGCTCATCGGGCCGTCCGGCTCGGGCAAGTCCACGGTGCTGCGCATCCTGATGACCCTGGAACCGTTTCAGGAAGGAACGCTGACTCTCGCCGGCATGCCCTATCACGAGCCGAACGGCAAGGGCCCCTTCAAGGCGTCGGAAAAGCACATGCACCAGATCCGAGGCCATGTCGGAATGGTGTTCCAGAGCTTCAACCTGTTTCCGCACATGACAGTGCTGCGCAACGTAATCGAAGCGCCAGTGCGTGTGCTCGGCCTGCCGCGCGGCGAAGCCGAGTGCCGGGCGGTCGACCTCCTGGCAATGGTCGGACTGGCGGACAAGAAAGATCGCTATCCGTCGCAGCTCTCCGGCGGCCAACAACAGCGCGTGGCGATCGCCCGTGCGCTCGCCATGCGTCCCCGCGTCCTGCTTTTCGACGAACCGACCTCGGCGCTCGATCCACAGCTCGTCGGCGAAGTGCTGTCGGTAATCCGTAATCTGGCGAACGAACATGAGCTGACCATGCTGCTCGTCACACACGAGATGCGCTTCGCCCGCGAGGTCTCGGACCGCGTTTGCTTCTTTGACAACGGGCGTATTTGCGAGCAAGGCCGACCTGAAGAGATATTTGGTGCTCCGCGACAGGACAGAACCCGTGAGTTCCTAGAGTCGGTAATCGGATAGGGAAGCACAAGGTCTGTCACGCTCAAATTGTTGTTCGAGAGCCGCCGGTCGCTTCCCACCGTTGTCGTTGATCGCATTTCCGCCTGCATGGCGCGTTGCTATTCATATTGCAACACTCGCCAGGATCAACCCAAGATTGTTCCCAGTTGACCATCAGAGCCTAAGCGTCACCAACTTAACTGGATGATGTTATAGTGAGTTAGGCGACAGTTTTAGCCTTATACGAGAGATATTTCTGCTCAATGTTCGATTTATTATTTAATTTTCCTTACACATTTATGGCTTTTCCATGATAAGCGAGCTCAATGATTGACATTTGACGTTCGGTGGCGTATTTTTCAAAACATACACTTTTGTTTCTTGCACGAAACATTCAATAAATAATTGCAAGTGCTTGATCTTCTAACTGGAAATATCAAGGGGGCGCACACAAAGGAGAATTTTATGGCTGACTCTAGAGAACCTCGGAAACCCCCCAAGATTAGAGCGCTGGCTGGGGGCAAGCAGAGTGCACGTGTGTTTTCCAAAGGCGTATCCAACATCGTCCCGGGTGAATTACTGGTCCAGCTTAGTCCTGATGCCGCCAATAAGATGACTGCGAGCATAGCGCGAGGTCCCTCGCGTGGACGCGCCATGGCTGGAGCCAAAGCATTCGGCATCGGCACGCTTGACGATGCCTTGGGCGATCTGAAAATTACGGAGATCACGAGCCTTCATCCACCTTCCCCCGCAACCTCGGCCGCCATGGCAGAAGCCGTGCAGATGGCCGGCACCTACCGCATCCGCTATGCCGGCAAGACCAACGCGGAAACGGCTGTCAAGCGCCTCTCCAGTGTCGCCGGTGTCGTCTATGCCGAGCCCAACGTCTATCGCGAGACCTGCATCGTCCCGAACGATCCGGACTACCCCTCGCAATGGGGCTTGAACCACATTAACTGCCCGGCCGCGTGGGATCGCACCACCGGTTCGCCCAATATCGTCGTCGCTGTGATCGATACTGGCATCGACCTCGATCATCCCGAACTCGCCGGACTGCTGGTCCCCGGCCGCGATCTGGTCGATCTCGGGACCAATCCGACGCCGCCGCCCGGGTGGCATTTCGAAGGCGATTTCGACAATGCCGATGCCGACCCCCAGGACGAAGTCGGTCATGGCAGCCATGTCGCCGGCACCATCGCCTGTTCCAGCAACAATGGCGTCGGTGTGGCTGGCGTGACGTGGAACTGCCGGCTGATGCCTGTACGGGTGCTGGCTCGCCTGGTGCGCAATTCAGACGGCCGAGTCAGCGGCACCGGTTCAGCAGCCGACATTGCGGCCGGCATCCGTTGGGCCGTCGACAATGGGGCCCGCGTGCTCAATCTCAGCCTTGGGGGGTCCGTCGACACCCAGGTCGAGCGCGACGCCATAGCCTATGCTATTGCTCAAGGCGCCGTCGTTTGCGCAGCAATGGGGAACGGCTTCGACGACGGCGACAACGATCCGAGCTATCCGGCGGCCTATCCCGATGTCATCGCGGTCGGCGCCATCGACCAGTCGGATCACCAGGCGTTCTTCTCGCAGACCGGGCCACATATCGACGTCGTCGCGCCCGGAGTCGGCATTCGCAGCACTGTCTGGGACGATGGCTACGATACCTATCAGGGTACCTCGATGGCGACCCCACATGTCGCCGGCGTTGCAGCCTTGGTGCTGTCGTGCAACCCGCAACTGTCAGCGGCCCAGGTCGGTGACATCGTCCGGCAGACGGCGCGGCCGTTGCGTGACAATCCGGCCGATCCGGTGCCCAACGACGTCTACGGTTTCGGCTGCGTCGATGCCGCCGCAGCCGTCAATCGCGCCTGCCCGCGGCCGCAGCCAAGCGTGCCGATCACCGCCTGCCCGTCGTTCGTGCGGTGCCCGCCTTCCGTCGTGGTGCGCTGTCCGTCCCAGCAGATCGTCTGCCAGCCTTCACTCATCCAGTGCCCGCCGACCCGGCCGATCTGGACCTGCCGGTCGATCATCACGATGTGCCGGTCGCAACAAATCACCTGCCTGTCGTTACCGGTGAGATGCCGATCTTTGGTGGACGATTGTCCATCGCAGATCACGATCTGCCCGTCGGAGACGGTGATCTGCCCCTCGCAGACGCCGGTGACCTGTCCCCAGCCTTCGAACCTGATCCGTTGTCCATCTGGTTTCCTTTGTGGCATCGACCAGCCGGGACAGCCGCCGGGTTTCGGCAAGGGCATGGCCTCCGACCAAGGCGGCGGATGCGGCTGTGGCAGCCAGGGCGAAGACTGGTCGGCCTATGATCCTTACTCGATGTGGAACGGCGAATAGACCGGGGTGAAGAATTGTAATTCAAGCAAAGGCTTGCGGCGCGAATGACTCTCGCGCCGCAACACGATATGACGGCGCCTGCCCGCGTCGATGACGGATCGTTGGCGGCAAGAGCTCTGTCCGCTTGTGGCTGGTTAGAAAAAGGCGACTTGCACGACCCACGTCTCAAGATCGAGACGCTGTCACGTTTCCATGTTGTCTCCCGAGTGACAGCGCCCGACGGCCGCATGGCCATCGTCAAGTATCCTGCGAAGGGTTCCGCACGCGGCGGCCGCAATCTGGTACGCGAGCTATATGTTTACCGGCTGGCACGTTGGAAGCCCGCCATCGCTTCCGCCCTGCCAAGGCCTATCCTGCTCGACGAAGCACATCAGATTCTTGCCGTCGAATATCTGGGCCATGCCGGCAGCGAATGGCCGCTGCATTTCGCCCCTTACCCAATCACCCGCCCTCCGGTCGCCGTGCGTCTTGGCATGGCAATGGCGAAATGGCACGGCGATACGACCGAGGTCAGCCTGCTCCCTTCACTCTCGGCCGGCATATTGCACCTCAGCGAGGACACCGAAACGGCGACAGCCGACCGTGCAGCCGGCTCCGCCCGGTTCATGCGCTTCCTCGCCGACGACACGGTCTTCAGCCAATTGCTTGACGAGGCGCAGCACCTGTATCGCCCGCGTTGCTTGATTCATGGCGACATCCGCGGCGACAATTGGGTGCTGCAAGACGATGAACTGAAGCTTGTCGACTGGGAGATGTCGGGCCTGGGCGACCCGGCCTGGGATATCGCCGGGGCCCTCGCCGAAATGGTGCTGCAAGCCATTCGCGACGGCATCGGCGCCGAACCGGGCATGAGCGGCTGGCCAAGGACGGTCGAAACGTTGGCGCCGATCTTTCTCAATGCCTACCGCCAGACGGACACCTGCGATCGCCTCGTGCCTTTCACCGCCGCCCGCCTTCTCCATGTCGCCAGCGAATGGGTCGATGCCGTCGCCCAGTTCGTCAACGAGGATAGCGACTTCACCGAAACCGGAGTGACGCCTATCCTGACAACCGTCGGGATATTGTGCGAGAAACGCAATCAAGCCACCGACTGGTTTACGCAATGGACCTAACAGGCACGAGTGACAGGCTGGCGGCAGGTGTCGAGCGCGATCTCGCACGCTTGGCGGGGCTGCTCGATCCGGTTCCTCAAGAGCTCGCGATGAGCGTCGACCCTACCGAGCGGCTGACGCAAATCGCCGATTGGCTCTATGGCAATTGGTATACCCAGCAACCCGATCTTTCCGTCATTCACGACTCCGCCCTACCGCCGCCGGATTTGCGTAGCGCGCTTGCTGTGGTGGCGGCCGCGTCGCGGCATTGGCAGCGCGGTTGGGTAGTCTTGCAATCCGATCCGGGCGGGGCTTGCCTGGCCGGCTTGAAGCAGGTGAGCCGCTGGCTCTATCCCGGCCAATACGCCAACATTGCGCGCCCCGGCCTGCCGCCAGCGCCAGGCGACGAGCTAAGCGTCAACGAACTGATCAGCGATGTCGACGAGGCGACAGGTTTCTGGGTTTCACAGTCGTCGATCGCAACGCCTGAACCACCGCTCACCAGGCTCTATTTCAATGTGGGCTGGCAGGACGTCGGCCCGGTGCTGGCCGAAGTCACGAGCTGGCTCGATGGCACGGCCACGAAATATTCCCTCAAATATCCTATCCGGCCAGACCTCACGCAGCGCGTCGATGCACTTGTGGTCTATCTTGAGCGCGAAGTTTGCCGGGCATTGGAGCCGGCGGTAACGGCGCTCGCCGAGCGGCTCCGCCGGCATCTGCGGCCGTCGACGCCGCCACTCACCTACGCCCTCGCGCCAGGCGTCGGCCGCGCTGACGACCCTGCCGGCAACTCATCCTTTGGTCAGAGCCGATGCAACGCGTTGGCCCCTGCCGTGCTTGATCTCATCGAGACCGGACCGACAATGAAGATGCACGCCGTCGCCAAACTGGTCGCCGCGCTGGCCGCGGCATCGATCGATCCGCGGCGACCCTGGGAGGTGCAGCCGGCATGAGAACCGAGACGCAGCCGGCGACGACATCGCGTTACCGCGATGCCGCAATCGAGATCGGCGACAATCTGGTCGCTGGCGCCTCTGCCGAAACCTTGGGCGTCACCTGGGTGGGCGATGATCTGGTCGGCACGGACGAAAACAACACCAGTGTGATCCACGGCCCCGTGGGCCCCGATTTCTATGGCGGCGCCGCCGGCATCGCCTGGTTCCTCGGTCATCTGGCAAGAGCTACTGCTTCGCCGGTCTACGCTGATGTGGCTCGCGCCGGACTAGCCTTCTCGCTTTCTACCGCGAGACGCGAATTTTGTCCCGCCAGCCTGTCGCTCTATTCAGGCGCCGCCGGCGTCGCGCTCGCGGCGGCTGAAGTGGCCGACGCGCTCGACGATATGGATCTGCGTCGGGAGGCCTTCGCTTTGGCTCGCGATATCGCCAATTCGATAATCGCCGGCGCAACAATCGAAATGAATGATCTGCTTAGCGGATTGGCCGGAGTCAGTATCGGTCTGCTGGCCTTGCACCGTATGTCCGGCGACAGCCTCTATCTCGACGCGGCCCGCCTCGCCTGCAAATATTTGATGGGGCGACGCTCACACTCGTGGTGGGGCGACTCCTGGCCGGACCATGAGGGCCAGCCCGCTTTGTGCGGCCTCGGCCATGGGGCGTCCGGCATCGGCCTCGCTCTGGCCGAAGCCGCGTGGGTGACAGGAGACGCGTCGCTGCTCGACGCCGCGCATGCCGCCTTCACCTACGAGCGCAGCCATTTCGCCCGGGAACGCAGCGCCTGGCCCGATCTGCGCAAACCTGAAAGTCCCGGCTGGACCACCGCCTGGTGCCATGGCGGACTGGGCATCGGCGCCGTCCGCCTGCGCCTGTACGAAGCAACCGGCGACGACTGGGCGCTGGCTGAAGCGTCGGCCGCGTTGCTTGCAGCGCGTGGGCTCGCCGTACAGGCAGGCCGCGATGCGGCGCAAGGCATCGCCCACGACGCAACACTCTGCCATGGGCTTGGTGGTGTCACCGAGTTGATCTTGCTCGCCAGCGAAATCCTGAAACTTCCCGAGCATAGCCAGGCCGCGTGCCGGCTCGCCGATCTCTGTCTCAAGATCAAATCGCTCAACGGCGGCAAATGGACCACCGGCCTCGCTGGTTGCGCTGACGTCCCCGGCCTATTTACTGGCATTGCCGGCGTCGGCGTAACCATGCTCCGCATCGGCAACCCAGCGGCGATCGGCTCGCCGATGCTTCCGGGTCGTCCGGTGATCACAGCAAAGCGGTAACTGTCGCCGCTTTGGTCCGCCGTCAAAAACCCGATTGAAAGGAATCCGGCTCGGCGTAGCGCACACCCGTGATTGCCCGGACCTCTTCGAGGAATGCCTTCAAGTCGGCGCTTGCGGGAATGTCTATCACCAGCACATCACCGGTATCGCGCCGCAACCGCATGATCTCCGTGGTCGACTTTCGCAGCGCTTCTTCGATCGCTGCAGGCTCGATTCCGGGCTCGATCCCGATGTTCACTCTTTGAGTCATAACCTCACCTTGCAGGCTGATGGCAAAGCCTCGGCCGCGAGCCCAATTTTTTGCATCCATTGCCATTTGCAACCGTGACGTCCGGACCGGTTGCTCGCCGGCTCACCAGGCTCAATTCTGGCGAACTCGTAATCAATATCACTTTGTCTTCAAGATAGCCCCAAAATACGAGACTGGTACATGAATTCAGGAGCACCCTGACGCCAAAACTGCCCAGTCCAAGCTAAAAATCTGTGTGCTGAGAGAAAAATCGTCGAGGTTATCCGCGTGTGCCACTGCTGCTCGCGAGGGTGATTTGCATGGGGGCAAGCTTCGGCGGTAGTCCTTGTAGCGGAAGGTGACGCCAGCCTCCTCGAAGGCGATCAGGCGGTGGTTCGAGATCGCCGCCTGATGGGTATAGCGAGCCAGGTATGTGAGCACCGCCTCCAGTCCGGCGAAGGGCGCCTTAACGTACACCACCAGCGCTTGCTCCTCACGGGAGACAGGTAGTGTACGAAATGCCCGCCCGTCGGTGAGGTGCGTGATCGGTCGGAAGAACGGAGCCGGCCGGCGTCGTGCAGCGGGACCAGATGGGTCAGGAAGAGACGGCGCAACGGCTTGCCGAGCGTCCTCACCGGAAGCGGGAAGGCCAGCACGAGGAGACCCAGGGCTTCCCATAGAGCGCGATGCCGCTGCCCGGCACGATTATGTGGACATGGGGATACTTTCCGCCCCAGTGTGTGTGTCGAAAACGCTTCGCTACTCCCTTGACAACAGCAGCGCCCCGAAGAGCAATAACATGCGACGTGGGACAACAAGGCGCTGTCGGTAACGCCGTGCGGGACAAAAACGATTGAGTAGACTCAAACGCCTTTTCCAGAGATTTTTAGTTCTCTGTCTGGGTGTAGTGAGCGTTTGGCTCATCGTCTTCGTCGTTTTCGACACTGCTGACCACAGACTCCCATGGGTGCTGGCTGTAGGCGTGACCTATGGGCTTGCTGCCTATGTCATTTTGCCGAACGTGGTTCGAATGGGCCTCAAGGTTCTCCACAGGAGGCTCATTCCGAGATACACTATTACCGGAGACGGATTGCCGGGCGATCCAGTGAACCTCGTCTTGATCGGCACTCTTCGACAACTTTGCGATGCCTTTGCTGCGGCGGGCTGGTCGACGTCCGATCGTTTGGGTCCCGCGAGCTCGTGGCGGATGGTCCGGGCATTCTTGCTGAACTCTTCCTACCCCACCGCCCCCTTCAGTTCGCTCTATCTCTTCGGGCGACGGCAAGACATTGGTTTCCAACAGCCGATCGACAACAGCCCGCGCAGGCGCCATCATATCCGCTTTTGGGCGCAGAGCCTCTCTCATTCGGCCGACGACCTAACGTCAGCAAGCTTCTGGCTGAACACGGATGTGCCACCGACCGACCAAAGGGTCCTGTGGGTCGGGGCCGGCACCAGGGACACTGGAATTTCGCTAACCAGACTGACGTTCCAAGTGACGCATGCTACGGATTCAGACACAAATGCCGAGCGAGATTACATCGTAAGCCAGCTGAGAACGAAGCAGCTAATCGGGGACGTCGCATTGCATCAATCCGGTTCACGTCTGCAGACCGGAAAGGTCAACCACTACATCACCGATGGCGAGGTCGCCTTCGCCAGCCTTATTGAGAATTGAGAAATGTGCTCTAGTACCCGGCCCGTAGGTCGATGAGGATTGCACAACAAGCAACGTTCTGGATTGTGGTTGGAGCAATCGCCTTAATCGCGGTTGTGCTGCTGCGTCAGATCATGCTGCCATTTGTTGTCGGCACTTTGCTGGCCTATCTCCTGGTTCCAGCGGTTGACATGTTGGAGCGGCGCAATATCAATCGCACCTTGGCGGCGCTGACCGTCTTCCTGCCGCTGATATTGGGTATTATCGCTGCTCTTTTGGTCTTGTTCCCGGTTATTATTGGCGAACTCAGATTTTTTATCGAAGAGTTCCCGCGCTACGTCGCACGGCTTCAGTCCCTTGCCACCGACGCAAGTCGCTCGTGGGTCCACAGTATCCTGGGCGACGATCTTCACATCGAGCAATCGTCCGTTGATGTTGCAAAGACGATGGGCACCAAATGGCTCGACGGCGTCGTTACTTCAGTCTGGTCCAGTGGCCGCGCCGTGCTTTCCCTTCTCTCTCTGCTCGTTGTTACGCCGATTATCGCCATCTATCTCGCCATCGACTGGCATCGAATGATTGCTACAGTCGACGGCTGGTTCGCCCCGAAATACCGTAACGACATTCGGCAGTTGGGGCGAGAAATCCACGAGGCAGTCGCTGGTTTTGTGCGCGGTCAGTTCGTAATCTGTCTTGTCCTCGCGTTGCTCTATTCGACTGCTTTGAAGCTGATCGGGCTGAACCATGCCATTTTGATTGGTGCGACTGCAGGAATCATAAGTTTCGTTCCCTACCTGGGGGCCGGTACCGGCATCTTGGTGTCAGTATGCGTGGCGGTTGACCAGTTCTGGCCCAATTGGGCGCCGGTCGCGGCTGTGGGCGGGGTGTTCATCGTCGGAGAAGTGTTTGCGGACTATGTGCTGTCGCCGCGCCTCATCGGTCGTCGGGTCAATCTCAATCCAGTCTGGATGATGTTCGCGCTGTTCGCATTTGGGGCGCTGTTCGGCTTCATAGGTGTCTTGCTGGCAATACCAGTGGCGGCGTCGTTAGGTGTTATTCTCCGCTTCGCGAGACGCAAATCCCTGGGGCGATCAGCTCACAACGCTTCAACCACTGCGATGTAGATTGCAAACAACTACTGCCAAGCACGCGGACGCTCCCGTCCGCTTCGGGCATGCGGGCGTAGGCACCTGCATTGTGACCAATGGTGGTTTCCTGGTACGCCTCCGAGGAGTGCCGCCTTGTGAACATCGGCGCCAGGAATGATTACAGGTCGTATGGACACCACTACGACCAAGAATGATTTCAAGCTTCTGGAGATCGTGGACACGGGCCGGCGTCGCCGGTTCAGTGCGGAGGCGAAGCGTCAGATTGTCGAGGAGAGCTTCGTGTCGGGCGATGCGGTATCCGCG
>NZ_JBEBMH010000053.1:0-21757 GCF_040081985.1 Mesorhizobium yinganensis
CGCCCGCCTCGCCGCCCGCTACGACCCGCATCTCAGCGCCTTCCACGACAGGTTGCACAAGGCCGGCAAACCCAAAATGGTCATTCGCATCGCGCTCGCTCGCAAACTGCTCGTCATCCTCAATGCAAAAGCACGCGACGCGCGAAACGAGTTCGCAAATGCAACTTGACACCAAAGATAGTCGCTCACCGGCCCGGCTGTATGTCATCTCCGCCTCGACGCCATCGACGACGAGGCGATAGCGCCCCTTCGACGGGCCATCCTCGCGCTCGACCTTTTGGTCGCCGGCCGGGGGCGCGGGCTTCGCAGTTTCGGCGTCGGGTCGGCGGACCTGTCCCGGCGCCCCATGCGCGCATTCTAGGAGGCCCCGGTCCCATCCGCCTAGGTCGGCCGCCGCCTCGTAGGTCGAAACGAGGAAGGCCATAAGAGTTTCGTCGGGATCGGCGGCGGACTGCACGGCATCGTAGGGCAGCATGAATTCCGACAGGCCCTCGTGCCAGAACGCCGCTTCGGGGCGGACCGGTGCCGCCCGATAGCCGCCAGGCGCCGGATACGCGTAGGCGTAGAAGGCAGGATAGTCGATGCCGTTGCCGCCCGGCCAGAAGCCCGCCGAGGACACCTCGCGGTCATATGCCTCCTGCGCCACGTCGTCGGGCAGGGCTGGGATATCCGCCGGATGGAGTGGTGCGCGCCGACCCGAGAAGCGCGTGACCGCCAGATCGAGGGCGCCCCAGAACAGGTGAACAGGACTGGATTTGCCGAGGAAGGACGTGCGGAAACGGCTGAACACCCTGTCGATAGCGACTAGCGCCTGATGAAAGCGACGGACGGCATCGCGGTCATAAGCCCGGTCGCGATCATCTTCGGCGAACGGCAGCGGGAAAGGCACTTCGTTCGGCTGGCCGTTGAAAGTCGGGGTGCCGCCGAGATCCGAGATCAGTTGCACGAAAGTGGCATGGAAATTGGCGACCGTCATTGGGCCGAGATCGAACGATGCCATACGACCGTTGCCGCAGGTGCCCACAACCCTGTGTTCGCGAAAGTCGAACAGGATCTCGATGCCCGGACCGTCAGGTATAGGCGAGGACGCCAGGCCCTGGGGCGTGACATAGAAGGTCGCGTTCCAGGAGTGGTTGAGCCACGGCGTGTGCGCCAGTCGGTACTTGCCGGCGATCTGCAGATAGAGATGCAGCGCCGAGCACGTTTCCCGCCAGCCGAGATAGTCAAGTTGCGGCCAGTTGCTCATGGTCGTTTCTCCAGGCTCGTTCCGGTCAGTCGGGCAGGGGGATGTGCTCGTTGCGATCGTCGGCAGGCAGGTCGAAGCGCCCTTGTCCCCAGTTCGCGGCGCGCCATTCGGCCTTGGCGAGTTCTATGCGCTCCTGCGACGAGGCGACGAAGTTCCACCAGATGTAGCGTGGCCCGTTGAAGGTCGCGCCACCGAGGATCATCAGCCGTGCGCCTCGGTCTCCGGCGCCCACAGTGATGCGGTCGCCCGGCCGGAACACCATCATCTGCCCTGCCTCGAAGTCCTGACCGGCAACCGAGATCGAGCCTTCGACGATATAGATGCCGCGATCTTCGTGATCGTCCGGCAACGGCAGCCTACTGCCTGCTAAAAGCTTTACGTCGGCGTAGAACGTCTCAGAGAGCATCGTGGCGGGCGCGACCTTTCCGTACGCAGTTCCAAGGATCAGCCGAACCGAAACGCCGCTATCCTCGATGACAGGCAGCGTCTGTTCGCCATGATGCTCGAAGCTGGGAGCCGCATCCTCATGGCTTTCCGGCAAGGCCAGCCATGTCTGGATCCCGAACAGGCTGTTCGGACCGCTCCGGGCCGTCGCCGACGTGCGCTCCGAATGCGTCACCCCGCGCCCAGCAACCATCCAGTTCAGCGCGCCGGGCATGATGATCTGGTCGGCGCCGGTGCTGTCGCGGTGATGGAAGTCGCCCCGAAACAGGTAAGTCACCGTGCCGAGCCCGATATGCGGATGAGGCCGCACGTCCACCCCCTGACCGGTAAGAAACTCGGCTGGCCCGGCCTGATCGAAGAAGATGAACGGCCCAACCATCTGACGCTTCGGTGCCGGCAGGGCGCGCCGGACCTCGAAACCACCAAGATCGCGCGAGCGTGGTACGATCAGGGTGTCGATTGCGTCGGGGCCAACCTCGCCAGGGCAGCCCAGTTCAAGTGATGGGCTCCAGCTCATGCGCCTTATCTTCTTTTAGATTTAGGGTGCGCCGCACCCTGCCGATGACCGATTTCAATGAAAGCAACCCGCGCGAAATGGAAGAGCGCCCCGACGAATGCGTAAACTGGCGAGTGACTCGCTGCGCTACTAGCCCCGTGTCGCGTCAAGCTGTGTCGCAGCAAGTGGAACGTGCCAATTTCGTGAGGTTCAGCGGTTCGGAGGAGCGTGACGGTCGAACGCAATCCTTTGACAAGGCTTCGTCTCATTCGTGTTTAACGGTCGATACCCCAAAGGTCCGGGTTCCGTTTGAAATACTCAATCAGCATCTCGGTGAGTACCCGCACTTTCCGTGTTGGATACTGACCCGGCGGGCGGACGACATACGCGGCCCCCGGAGGTACCGGATAGCGTGTCATGATCGGGACCAACGCGCCGGAGGCCACATATTCATATGTGATACAATCGGGGAGCCAGCCGATGCCGAGACCTGCCGCCGCCGCGGCGGCGAGCGCCGTGGCGCTATCAGCCTTGAACCTGCCCTGCGGCTGGACCGTAACGATCTTGTTGCCATCCATGAACTGCCAGGTTTCCGTTCCCTGCATGAGGGCCTGATGGGTGACGAGTTCGTCCGGGGTCTCGGGTAAACCGTGCGCTTCGATATAATCCGGGCTTGCGACAAGCTTGCCATGGAACGGCCCGACGCGCTTCGCGATCAGGTTGGAGGCCTGAAGGTAGCCAGCCCGGATCGCGCAATCGAAACCCTCTGCGATGAGGTCGACGAAACGATCGCTGTAGGAGGTATGAATGTGAAGCCGCGGGTGCTGGCGCGCCATTTCCGCGAGCACTGGCGCGAAGTGGGTCGGGCCGAAAGTAAGCGGCATGGCAACCCTCAGGCGGCCGCGAAGGTCGCCGGTTGGGAGGATCGTTTCCCTGGCGGTGTCGATCTCGGCGCTGGCTCGGGCCGCGTGATCCCTGAACGTGATTCCGGCTTCCGTAAGCGCGGCGCCGCGGGTCGTTCGTGCAAGAAGCTGGACACCAAGCTCCGCCTCGATCCGAAAGAGCCTCCGGCTGACGATTGACTTGGAGACGCCGAGCCGGCGCGCAGCGGCCGAGACGCCCCCGGCATCGGCCACTGAGACGAATGTCTGCAGGTCTTCGATGTCCATTCCGGCGTTCCTTATTTCGCGACGCAGTTTGCCTGACTATGGCACTACCGCATCAGCAAAAGGAACAGCAAATTGCATCCGGCAACGTCGCCCGCTGGCGCATGTCTCCCGTGAACCGTTGGCCGTGCATAGCGGCAGAGAAAGGAAGTCTTCGATGACCCCTCGTAACGGCCTTGATTCGCTTCTTCGCCCCGAAGATTCGGTCCTCGTTCTGATTGACCATCAGCCGTACCAGCTCGCGAACCTGAACAGCCACGATCCGCAAGCCGTGGTCAACCTCACGACCGCGCTGGCGAAGCTGGCAAAAGCCTTCAATGTTCCGACCATTCTAACCAGCGTGATCGCGGCGCGCGGTGGACTTCTCTTTAGGCAGATCACCGACGTATTTCCGGACCAGGAAGTCATCGATCGTACCTGGGTGAACACCTGGCAGGACGAGAATGTGGTGAACGTCGTCAAGGCGACCGGCCGCAAGCAACTTATCATCGCCGGCCTGTGGACCGAGGTTTGCGTCGCGATGCCCGTCATCCAGGCCGCCGGCGAAGGCTGGGACGTTACCGTGATCACCGACGCGTCGGGCGGGATTTCGAAGGAGTCTCATGAAGTTGCCATCCAGCGAATGATCGCGGCCGGCGCGAACGTAATGACCGTGATGGCGCTCGCTGGCGAATGGCAACGCGATTGGGCGCGCACCGAGCATGTCGAGGAGCTGACCGAGATCCTCATCCAGCACTTCGCCGGCAGCGGCATCGCGTATCTTTGGGAGCAGCAACTCCTCAACACACCAGTAGCTGGCTGATCCCGGCCGGATGGGCGCAATCTGTGAGGGTCGGAATCGATCCATTTGCCGGCCCTCGCCGCTCTCAGCTCACAGAGAAGCCTTCTACCGAAACAAATCCGCTCATACGCGGCGATTGCGTGTGATCTCACCCGCCGCCTTTTGAATGACTCACGGAGTTCTCGATGCATCCCACGCTTTAGCCGCGGCGACGGTTTGCGGCGGACATTGGAGCGGCTACGAAGAGAATGATAGAGGTCGGGCGTCCAGCTGTTGCCAGTGCGGGTAGGTGACGTAAGCCGTCACGGCACCCTCCTCGTGGGAGCGTATTGTCACCTTGTCGCCTTTCTGCATGGCGACGATCTCGCCGGGACCTGCCGTCACCGAGCCGTGGTCGTCGGAGACCGTGAGCTTTCCTTCGAGGATCACCATCGTGTCGTGAACGGCCATGGTCTCCTCCAGGGTCTGGGTCGGACCGTAGCGTCCGAAACCGATGGTTACCGGCCCGCCATGACGCTGGTCGAGAAGATTGCCGGCAAAGATGTCGCCATCCTGCCCCGGCGAGCGTTCCATCGGTGCGTCGGCAATGGCGAATTTGTGAATGGGCATGGATTGTCTCCTTCGTGATGGGATGTTGGACAACGGAGGCGTACCTGAGGTGGCACCGGAATGGCTGCTACTTGCCCACAATGCCCAGGACCAGACGGTCGGTTTTCGGCCCGAGGCTGTGTGAAAACAGACTCCTCATCGGGAGCACAGAATATTGTTCTCCATTAGTACGCTTGGAAACACCCAAACGTTTATGCAATTCTCGCCTAGGCCGATCTGGGAATGGAATTCTTCATCCCAGGCTCGACGTCGAGTTTTCACACAGCCTCGGCCCCAAAGCGGCCGGTCGGCAGCGCGCCTTATCTTCGCTGTTGTGGCTATTAGCCGGCGGCTATCATTCGCAAAGGTCCAGAACAATGCGGCGGTGTTCGATATAGCCGATCACCAAATGTCGCTCAGGCAGCTATCTTCATCGACTTTGCCAGTTGTTTGATCGCCGGTTCCAGCGGCCGCTGACCATTATCATAGTCCTTCCATGCCGTGGTTTTTGCTAGAAGGCCAGGGACTGTGCGAAGAGTGTAGCGCTTGGGGTCGAGATCGTCTTTGACCTGATTCCAGGTAATCGGCATCGACACGGTGGCACCGGGCCGCGCGCGCGGCGACAGCGGCGCGACAGCCGTCGCCATGCGATCATTGCGGAGATAATCCAGGAAGATGCGGCCGTGCCGCTGCTTCTTGGCCATCTTGATCAGGTAGAGTTCGGAATTGTCGCGCGCCATCTGCAGACAGACGTCGTGAGCGAAGCCTTTGGCCTCCGGCCACGTCAATTTGCTGCGCTTTGCCACGGCGAGCGGGGTAACGACGTGCAGCCCCTTGCCGCCGGTGGTCTTGCAGAAGCTGACGAGACCGAGTTCGTCGAGGCGGTCACGCATCTCCTTTGCCGCTTCGACAACTCTTGAGAATGGCACATCCTGGCCGGGATCGAGGTCGAACACAAGGCGGCCCGGTACCTCGGGCTGCTGTGGTGCACAGTTCCACGGGTGCAACTCTACACCACCGATCTGGGCGACGGCCACCAGGCCCTCCACACGGTCGATCTGGAGGTAGGGCTTCTTGTCGCCGAACACCGTCACCAACTCCAGCAGATTGGAGGTGCCAGGCATGGCATGACGCTGGAAGAATTGCTCGCCGCCGATCCCGTCCGGTGTTCGGATGAGTGAGCATGGCCGGCCCTTGATATGCTCGATCAGCCACGAGCCGACCGCCTCGTGGTAGCGGGCGAGATCTTCCTTGGTGACGGGCTTGCCGTCGTTCGCGTCGGGCCAGAGCGGTTTGTCCGGGTTCGAAATCAGCACGCCCATGACATCGACCTTGCCGCCCCGACGGGCGGGTTTCGATGACGGTGGTGGCCCCGGCTGAGGTACCTCGGTCGTTATGGGAAAAGCGGGCTTCTCTGCCTCGACTTCCGCTGCCGGCTTGTCCTCTCGCAGTCCTTTGAAAGCGCCCTGGCGAACAAGCCCGTCTGACGTCCAGCCGGCGAACTCGATCTCGGCCACCAATTTAGGCTTGAGCCAGACTACCCCGGGTTGCTTCTTCGGCGCGCCGATCCCGGTGAAGGGCGACTTCGCCGCCTCCATCGCCTTCAGCTTCGGCAGCAGTTCCTTGACCCTGGCAGCCCCGTAGCCGGTGCCGACGCGACCGACATAGACGAAGTGGTCGCCGCGGTTGACGCCGACCAAGAGGGAGCGGAATTTGCCGTCGGTCGTCGCATAGGCGCCTATCACCACTTCATGCCCGGCGCGACACTTGGATTTCACCCATGTTTCCGTGCGGCCGGAGACGTAGCTCGCATCGGCGCGTTTCGACACAATCCCCTCGAGAGACAGGCGGCAGGCCGAGCGCAGGACCGCCTCGCCGCCGGTCTCGAAATGTTCGACGAAGCGAAGGCGATCATCCTCGCCGGCGTTGGATAAGAACTCCTTCAACCGAGCCTTGCGTTCGCTCAGCGGGAGCGCGCGTAGATCGTCGCCACCTTCGAACAGCAGGTCAAAGGCGAAATAGACGAGTGCATCGGTCTTGCCTTCAGAAAGAGCAGCCTGCAACGCAGCGAAATCTGGGGCGCCATTATCATCCAGGGCACATATTTCTCCGTCGACGATAGCGTCCGGCAGATTGCCGGCGGCTTCCGCGATGGCCGGATATTTGGCAGTCCAGTCGAGCCCCTTGCGGGTCTTCAACGTCGCCTCGCCAGCAGCCACACGCATTTGGATGCGGTAGCCGTCGAACTTAATCTCATGCAGCCATCCGTCCCCCGATGGCGGACGCGCAAGGGTTTCGCAAAGCTGAGGAGCGATGAAGTCGGGGAGATGAGCGGTCGTGACGCTACTCCGTTTCTTCTTTCCCCGCGCCTCTGCCTTGCGCTCTTCGGCGGCAAGGCCGGTGCGGCTGTCCCAGACAGCATCTGCCTCCACGTTGCCGCCCTGCAGCATGAAAGGCTTCGGCTTGCGACCCTTGCCGCCGGCAATTGCCTCCATGGTGCGGCCCGAGGCGACGGAAGTGTCATTCTTCTCAAGGACCGCAGCGCCGTTTTTCTCTACCGCGAATTCATCGCGATGCTTGATCAGCAGCCAGTTTGTGCGCTTGCTCCGTTCCCGGTCGTGGGCCATCCGGACCAGAACGAAGCTTCCGTGCAGACGCTCGCCCTCAAGCGTGAACTTAAAATCGCCCTCCGCAAGAGCCTGCTCAGGGGTCTTCTTGCCTTCCGGCTCCCAATAGCCTCGGTCCCAAAGCATAACCGTCCCGCCACCATACTGGCCTTTCGGAATCGTCCCTTCGAAGTCGCCATAGTCGAGCGGATGATCTTCCACCTCGACCGCGAGCCGCTTGTCATGCGGATCGAGGGAAGGGCCGCGGGTCACAGCCCAGGATTTGAAGACGCCATCAAGTTCGAGCCGAAGATCGTAGTGCAGCCGCGTTGCGTCATGTTTCTGAATGACGAAACGCCGGCGATTCGATGGCTTAATCGACTGCTGTCCGCTCGGCTCCTTTGTCTGCCGAAAATCGCGCTTGGCCCTATATGTTGTGAGTTTATCGTTTGCCATCGGTCTCCCCGTCAGGAAACACGCCGTTCCCAGAGCAGAAAGTCAGAGGGTGAGTACATGTTCCCCCTCTCATTCAATCTGGACTTTGGCGCTTGAGCGGCAACCACGAACATCGCAGCGAAGGGCCTAAACAAACCCCTGCAGAACGAGCGGCCTAACTGCAACCCTCCCCAAGTCTGGCGGTGACGTCCGCGAGCATCGTCCTAAATGCCGGATAGCAATTGAACCGGAAGAGTCCGGCGGCGTTGTTCGAAAACCGAATCCGGAATGGAGAATGGAGATGGCCAGCTCTGCAACCACGCGCGGACGCAACCAGGATCGCGCGAAGGTCGCCGGCGAACAAGATCACGAGGTCAAATACGAAGCCCGAAAAACCGGCGCCAGCAAGACCGAAGTCAAGACCGCCGTAAAGTCGGTTGGCAACAGCCGCAAGAAAGTCGAAGACAAGCTAGGCGTGAGCCGCGCGAGCCCGCAAAACGGGCGCGTCGTCCGAGAAGCCGACCAGCTTTGAGCAAATTGGAGGAAGGCCTGCGGTTCGGACCGCTCCGCGGGCGGTGGGTGCACCTCTGCGTTGACATGCAACGGATGTTTGCCGAACTGACGGAGTGGCATACCCCTTGGATAGAACGGGTCTTGCCGAATGTCGTAGCGATCGTCGAGCTTGATCCAACCCGCACGATCTTCACCAGATTCATTCCTCCTCAATCTCTAGACGATGTCGCGGGCGCGTGGAGGCGGTATTATCGCAGATGGGCAACGATGACGCGCGATCGGCTTAACACACAACTGATTGATCTTGTTCCTGACCTGGCCCGTTTCGTTCCACCGGCAGTGATTGAGGACAAGCTCGTGATGTCGGCTTGGCACGGATCGTTGCATAAACGCCTGCAGTCGGCCGGCGTCGACACACTCATCGTATCGGGAGCCGAGACGGAGGTCTGTGTCCTTGCTTCCGTGATGGGGGCCATAGACCTGGGGTATCGCGTGATCATTGTTGCCGACGCGATCTGCTCCGGAGCGGACTCCACGCACGACGCCATGCTGGCCATCTACGAAAGCCGCTTCGGCATGCAAGTGGAGACGGTTACCACTGCCGATCTCGTGGCGGCGCGCATCGATGGAATGTTTTGAGGAGGAGTGAGGGCGGCCTTTCCTTCACGCGTGGCCGCTGACCTGCTGGTCGATGAACGCGAGCTGTACGCAATGCATGCATGGGGAACGTCGCCCTTGCAGCTTCCTGAACCTTCTATGCTCCCATGCATTGAGGGGCATGACCGAAAGTGCGGACGATAAAAAGCCCGATGTCCTCGTCGTCGACGACGAGATGATGCTGAGGCTTTACGCCTCCGATCTCTTGGAGGAAAAAGGGTTTTCGGTAATCGAGGCATCCAATGCCGACGAGGCCCTCAAGCGACTGGAAGAGTACCCGGGCATCAGGCTTTTGTTCACCGACGTGAACATGCCTGGCGAGCTGGACGGCCTCGACCTAGCGCATGAGGTGCACCGCAGGTGGCCGAACGTGCTTCTCGTTGTGACCTCAGGAAAGGCGGAGCTCGGCTCCGCCGACCTGCCGGACGACGGACGCTTCATTCCAAAGCCTTATGACGAAGAAGCGCTTATCGCCGAGGTGAAAGGCCTGATCGAGCAACATCCTGAACGGGCAGGAGAACCACCTGATGAAATGCAATGACATCGGGCGTTGCGTAGCCTAGTGGTTACCGAAAATGGGTAATCAATTGGCTGCCTTATCGCGCAACAACGTCCACGTGTGGGGCCACGGCGAGCGCGCCCCAGACAGCTACCACGACACGCATGGTATTCCTGCGGGCCACTGAACGGCGGCGCTACGAACGGGAATTGATTGAAGCGCGGGCGGCAGCCGACGCTGCACGTGGCGAGCTGGAACAGAGCCTTGCGGCAGAACGTGAGGTGGCCAAGTTCCGCGAGCAATTTATCGCTGTCCTTGGGCACGACCTCCGCAACCCGGTCGCCGCGTTCAGCGCCGGCGCCAAGCTTCTTTCCCGCCAAACGTTGGACGACAAAAGCCGTAACATCCTTTCTGTGATGCGGGGAAGTGTGGTCCGTATGGGCGGGCTGATCGACAACGTTCTTGACTTCGCGAGGGCCCGGCTTGGTGGAGGGCTGAAAGTCGAAATTGACAGGACCCAGCCTCTTCGCCCCGAGCTGGAACAGGTTATCCGCGAGTTCCAGGCGGTCCATACGGACCGGGAAATATGTGCCCGCTTCTCATTTGCCGATCCCGTCGACCCGGCACGGCTTGCCCAGATGTTCTCAAATCTGTTGGGCAATGCTCTCACGCACGGCACGCCTCACACACCCGTCGAGGTCTTTGCCAGTTCCAACGATGTCGCGTTTACACTGTCTGTGGAAAACGCCAGCGAGCCCATTCCTGCTGATTTGTTGGAAAGCCTCTTCCAGCCCTTCTTTCGAGCCAAGGCCTCGGGCCATGAGGGCCTGGGCCTTGGTCTATTTATCGCGTCAGAGATCGCGCGGGCACATGGCGGCACCCTCGATGCTAGCTCAGCCGGGGGGAAGACTCGATTTACTTTCCGCCTACCGTTTGCAGGCGTGCCGGCGCAAGCTGCCCCGCCTGTGTAGCGGTACTACCGCCGGTCCCTATCCCTCGACAATCTTTCAGAACGCTCATCTTCAATCTCGACCTCGGTGTGCCGCACGGTGTCGGAAACCGTCTTGGAGCGCTCCACACTCTGACGGCGCAGGCCGATTTCCTCCGTGACGCGGGCTTCCTTGGATATCACGGCTTCTTCCGTGTGCTCCTCGGCCTCTATCACTTTTTCGGTAAACATGTGATCCGCCGCTTCCACCGCCCGGGCGAGGTTGTAGGCGGCGACGAATGCCAGGACATGGGCTTTGAGGCTGTCGATGTCGTCGTGATGGAAAGCCTTGATGCATCCTTGACGGTGCGGTTCATCCGTTCGGCCTGTCCGTTTGTCCAGGGGTGGTAAGGCTGGGTCAGTCGATGCTCGATGCCATTGGCCATGCAGACCCGGTCGAAGATGTGCGGACCGAGGAAACGTCGGCTGGGCCCGTGACGGTTCTTGGGCAGGTCGGCGAAGGCGATGATGGTGCCCGACGCATCTGATTTGCCGCGCGAGCGACCGAGTGCCTGACCTTCCTGCCCCCCTTGGCCCTTCCTCTACCGTCCATTTAAAACTGAACGGGTGCTGTCAAGTCCGGCAGCTCGGCTACCGTTACAAAGTGTGCGCACCATTCCTATCCGGCCAAAGCGTCTATATTGTATGCATAGGGTGGGAACTTCACATAGTTTAGGAGCTGCGAGAGCGCGTCAGCCTGATCGTCGTTCTTGCCCACCGGAAATGCCAGCATCTCCGACTTGAAATCCTGCAGCCAGCTTGCCTTTATCGGAACGTGCACCGCTCCTGCCTCAATGAGCGAGGAACAGGCGCTCATGCGCACCTGCTTGTCGCCGTCCGGAAGGACGGCGCGAACCGGGATGCGGTCATGTCGGAGATCCTGAACGAGGCTTTGACCCGACCCTTTGTCTTCGATCAGAACCAGGCTCGCCATTCCTGCCGCTTTCGAACAATAGTCTTGCGTAGAGCAGGATATTCGAGCCTTTCCCTGTGAACGTCCAGGATCCAGACCATTCCGTTTGAAACCATCGCGGTGACACCGACCGAATAATCCGAGAGTTCGGTTGCCTTCGAGGCGGTATCCCAGCTTTGAATGATCCTGTCACCATAGCGGCGTTCTGGGGGCCGCTCGTAGGTGACAAACCAGTCCCAGGGGATCATGTTGCCCCCTGCAGGAACGGGCGCCTGTTGATATTGCGCCGAAAACGCAATTGATCCGAGCGATCGGCGCAACTCGTCGAGGACGCTTTGCGGTTCACGCTCGGGGTGGAGCAAGTCACCAACCTGCCTTACGTGAAACGACCCGGAGCCGGTTTGGATAGTCTGCACGTCCTCGGCTACCGCGGGCAAATTGAGATGCGTCCACTCACCTCGTGATAGAACATGCCCTGCAAGGTCATCCTCATGCAGACGCTGCATTACGATGATTATCGAGCCTGCCTGCTTGTCGTCCAGGCGAGAATTCAGTGTCTCGTCAAACCAGGTGTTGACGCGATTGCGGCCGGCTTCCGACGCAGCATCCTGGGCCTTCATGGGATCGTCGATGATAAAGACATCGCCACCGCGACCGGTCAGCGATCCTCCAATCGTCGTCGCCAACCGATATCCGCTTCGGGTCGTCCAGCTTTCCGTCTCGGTGTCCTTTCGACCGTCAATAACCGTTGACGGGAATAGTCGTCGATACCACGGAGCTCGGAGCAGACGGCGGCAGGCGTTTGCGTGTTGGACCAGAAGGTCGGATGCATAGCTTATGCAGACGACACGCATGCTTGGATTGCGGCCGAGCAAATACGCAGGAAAGGCGACCGAGGCGTAGGTTGATTTCAGACTGCGCGGCGGCAGGGTAATTAGCAGTCGCCGGCATCGCCCTTCTGCGACTTGGTGGAGATGCCATGCGATGGCTTCCAGGTGCCAGTTATGCGTAAACTTGGCTGCCGGGGAGAGCTCCCGGAAGGCGCGTTGCGTGAAAGCGGCAAGATTGTTTCGCAAGATCGCTTCATAGATGCGGACCTCCGAGGGCACGTTGGTGGAAGCAATGTCTCCAGGTCCTCGACCATTACTTTCGGCCATATCTTTCCATGATCTCACGGTCGTCGTCGACCAGGTGCTCGGTTTGAGTTCCGACGTCACTTTCGGCCACGGTCATTCCCGCATCGCGTGCCTGGCTAAAAGCCTCCCGAACAGCCCGAACATCGCCTTGGAGGGCGTTTGCCAGGTTCGTTCGAATAAGCGCTTCCTGTTTGGTCACGCGCTTAAGCCGTCCATTCTCTTTGATTTTGATTGGCTCGTTCAGAACCCGCTTCACGATCGCGGCGTGGCTCTCGTTCTTTTTGGGACGGCCTTTCGGATTGCCGGTCTGTCCAGGTTGAAACCGTGTTGAGACTGGAGGCCGTGCGTAACCGACCTGGTATTCGGGACCCCGGGGGCCCTCTTCCGCCGCATCTTCTTCTGCCGGCGCTTCTTCGACCGGCTCGAAATCGGACTCGATCATGGTCTATCCTCTCCAATTAACGGTTCCGGCGGCCGCGACCACGGGCTTCGGATTTTCGTGGCCTTGCCCAGTGATTCCGAGACCGATGGCGTGCCAAATGCCTCGTCAATGGCTACGGCCGTCTCGCTTTGCCGGCGGAGCTCAACCTCAGAAAATGTCTCGCCGGTTGCAGCTAGGACCGCATCGTCCTTCGCATAAGCCTGCCAGCGGCGAACTGCCGTGTCGCAATAGATTGGATCTATCTCGATCGCCCTTGCCTTGCGTCCAACCTTCTGCGCGGCGATCAGGACTGTGCCGGAGCCGGCAAATACATCCAGCACAATTCCGCCACGCCGCGAGCAGTCGCGCATTGCATCGGCAATCATCGCGACAGGCTTCACCGTCGGGTGCATCGCAAGCTCTTCGCGCGCCTGTTTGGTTCCTGTGTTTACACCGCGATACGTCCAGACGTTTGTCCGCGCGCGGCCATGCTGCCCCAGTTCGAACGTGTTGATGTGTGGCGCGCTGCCGAGCTTAAACACATAGATCAACTCATGCTGGGATCGATAAAACGATCCCATTCCTCCCTGATCCTTGACCCAAACGATGAGGTTCTTCAGCTCGCCAAAAACCTCCTCGCCGACATCCTGGAGGTCGCGTCCATGGCGCCAGTCCATGAACAAAAAATGCAGGCTCCCTTCCTTGCTGGCAGATGCTACCCGGCTGAGCACCGTGCGAAGAAACCCCTTGAATTCGATGGGCGACATCTCGCCGGATGCCATAGCGAACTCCCGGTGCTTGATTTTGCCCAGCCCTCCGACGTGACCGTCTATACGCACGTTGAAGGGCGGATCGCTTATGACCAATTAGGCCGTCTCGACGACCCCGCCCATCCCCAGCAAGGAAGAGTAGACATCCACGTTACGCGCATCGCCGCAAATCAAGCGATGATCACCCAGGGTCCAGATATCTCCAGGCTGTGTCACCGGAACCGTTCTCCCGGACAAGGGAGCATCGGCATCGTCTCGCGTCTCGCTGTCGAAACGGTTTCCTCCGATCTCGATGATGGCCTCCACCTCCCCTTGGGAGAAACCGGTCACAGCCACATCAATCTCGCTGGCCACAGTCAGCTCGGAAAAAACAATGCTCAGCAGCTCGCTATCGAATGTTGACAGCGTGGCGAGTTGGTTATCGGCTACAATGAAGGCCTTCATCTCAGCCTCTGTCATTGAACCTGCCCGGATGCAGGGAACCTTTTCCCAACCGAGCAATCTAGCGGCGTCGACGCGACAATGCCCTGCCAGAATGACTTCGTCATCGCTGACGAGCACCGGCACCTTGAAGCCGAAGCGTTTTATGCTGGTTGCGACCTGACGTATCTGCTTTGGACTGTGTTGCCGAGGATTACCCGGGAATGGCTTCAGAGCGGCGATTGGCAGGTAGACAAGGGTGCTGACATCATGGCGCATGGCGGCGATCCTTCGCTTCGAAGCGAACTATACCATCAGTTTGCCATCGTTTGCAATGAATTACAGTTCAGTTGACACGGTACGCGAATTTGTGCTGTCACGCCCTACCCAGTTTGCAGATTTACCATCTCTGCAAACGTTGACACTACTTACAAATATGTGCATTTACTTAACGGAAAATCGGCAGGGCTCGCCGCGCAGAAGCGGCGAAAAGCAGCCCTTTCGCCACCGTAAAATCAACAAATCTATGAGTTGTTGAGGAAACACATGCGGCTGCGACGGTGATCTGAGCAGATAGAAGGCGCCGCAGTTGCAGCTTTGCCCACACCGCGAGCTGCGATCGCGCTGCTGTGCACGGGAGCCCGTCATGTTGTCCCTCATATGCGGCGGGCTCTACTCGTTCCAAAGCGTGATCGTCTCGGCACTGGATGGTTACGAACAGGGTGCTCTTGTGCTTAAGACACGATTGGAGATTGCAGGTGGCAAAAGAGCGTGACGGGCGCGCGGCCCTTGTTCAGCGCCTGGTCCGAGACACGGGCATAAGTGAGCAGCAAGCTAGAGAGCTGATCGCAATGCTGGGTTGGAGCTGGTCGTCGCTCGTTCTCGAGGCAGGTCTGCTAAAGGCTGCTCGCTGATATTTCCGCCTATGTGTCATTGTTTATTGCACCTGCCCTGAGAAGGGTATTTGATGCGTGAGTTGCCGGCCAATTGCACGGGCGCCGGCACTTGGAAGAGCCTACAGACGCTTTCGCCCCATACGAAGGCGAAGCCATGGGCCTCAGCTCAGAATGTCCCATTTGTGAACCGAACAATGTCCAAATGGTCGACGCTATTGGATCTTGGTTAGTGCGCGTCGTCCAGATTGGCAGGCAAGTTCGCCTGGCCGATTTCGAACTCGAAAGTTCCGCCACTGCATTCGCTGGTGGGCAGACAATACGCCTCGGGCTCCCAGCTTTCGAACGGGTCTAGCGGCTTCATAGCCAGTCGGCCAGGTCGCGAAAGCGCTGTAAGTGCGATGAGGCATGGGCATCGCTAGCGTTGTCCAGACGGTCGGTATCGTCCATGTCGTCATCCCAAGCCCATGACGACCCCCTGGAGATATCAAACAAAGAGGGCGGCCCTTACGCTGCGGCTTTACGCCCCGCAGGGCCACCCTCTTCGGCCCACCGGCGGATGATCAATGTAGCAAACTGCCACATGACCCATGTTGCGCTAGATCAATTCTTTAGGCGAACGCGGTGCACGACACACCGGCATCAGCGAGGATCAGGCTCGCATCCCCATGCGACTTGGGCTTCAACAGGTCTTCGCTCGAGCGGGAAGCCCGCATCATGCGGAAGGCTCTCATTCCAGCTCCAGTTCCCGCCGCCGAATACCTAGTAAGATGCGCAGCGTGCGCATTGTGTCCGCGGCTTCAAGCAGAGCGGTGCTGATGTCGGCATTCGGCAACAGGTCGATGGATTTTGACATCTCGTCCAGACAGAAGGCGACGTCGGGTTCTTTATCGGCACCACGGGCCGCCTGCGGCTTTCGGTGGCCCTATCCTTCGTTCGCCAGGCTCCTGACTTATGGAACGAACACCGCGTCGAGCGGTTGATATCGCGCTGCAACATGAGTCGGTTGATCCGCATTGTCTTGCATGCCAAACTGTAGGTGCACTTTATGACCAATCATCGTTCCGTTACCCCGCGTGCCAATCGCAGATCTGGCGGATGGATGAAAAAACCCGGTATCGTTCCTACTACCGGAGCGAGCCTCTACATTGCCGGTGCTGTAGCCGGCTCGATTGCGCTTGCTGTCGCCGCCTACGCCAATCACCGACTAGCGCGTAAGGCGGAGCGCCAGAACCCTCCTCAGGGAAAGTTCGTGGATATCGACGGAGTGCGTCTGCACTATGTGGAGCGAGGCAGTGGCGACCCTCTCGTCTTTCTGCATGGAAATGGCAGCATGATACAGGATTTTGGCTCCAGCGGCCTCATCACGATGGCATCGAAAACGTATCGTGTGATCGCATTTGACCGGCCCGGGTATGGACATAGCGGTCGGCCGCGCAACGTTATCTGGACAGCTCAAGCACAAGCCGAGCTGATCGAAGCCGCATTGCGGAAGATCGGGATAGCCAAGGCTATAATAGTCGGGCACTCGTGGGGGTGTTCGGTCGCGGTCGCTCTGGCGCTGGCCTATCCGGACAGGGTGACAAGCCTCGTGCTGGCCTCAGGGTACTATTTCCCGACGGTGCGTGGGGACGTGGTGACCCTATCTGGTCCAGCTATCCCGGTGATTGGAGACGTGATCCGTTATACTATCTCGCCACTGCTTGCCCGTGTCGCATGGCCTCTGCTTATGCGCAAGATTTTCGGACCGGCGCCTGTGCCTGAGAAGTTTGAGGAAGGCTTCCCCAAGGAGATGACATTCCGTCCTTCGCAGATTCGCGCCAGCGCAGCGGAAAGTGCTCTGATGATCCCCGGGGCCATGGCGGCGATTGATCGGTACACCGAACTCAAAATGGGCGTCACCATCGTTGCTGGGGAACAGGACCGGCTTATCGATACTAGGGGTCAGTCCGCGCGGCTGCATGCCGAACTGCCCCGCAGTACCTTTTATTGCGTGCCGGGAGTTGGCCACATGGTTCATCAGACTGCCCCGGAGGCGGTCATGGCCGCCATTGATGAGGCTGCCTCAGCCGCGTGACTTTGCAGCCGTTTGAGTTAAGTGAAAATGCCTGCAGGTGCCCATGGCCTGAGAGGGGGTGTCAAACGGCGTTCAAAACTGACCCCGGATCGGCGTCCAATTTTGACCCCCTCCTTGGGCACGACGAGCAGCGCTCGCGGGCGTAGCTGGTCAGGGTTGCGCAGCCCGGCGAGCGCGGATGGGCTTGCGGTGTTGATCAGGCGCGGTTCTTGAAGCGCCAGGACTCGTTGCCGGTCTCGATGATCTCGCAGTGATGGGTGAGCCGATCGAGCAGCGCGGTAGTCATCTTGGCGTCGCCGAAGACCGATGGCCATTCGCCGAAGGCCAGGTTGGTGGTGACGATGATCGAGGTGCGTTCGTAGAGCCTACTGATCAGGTGGAAGAGCAACTGACCGCCAGCCTGGGCGAAGGGCAGATAGCCGAGTTCATCGAGCACGACGAAGTCGAGCCGGGTGAGATAGTCGGCGATGCGGCCCTGCTTGCCGCCGCGGTGTTCTGTCTCAAGCCGATTGACCAGATCGACGACGTTGAAGTAGCGGCCCCGAGAGCCGTTGCGGATAAGAGCACGGGCGATGCCGATGGCGAGATGCGACTTGCCGGTTCCTGTGCCGCCGATGAGGACGGCGTTGCGCTGGTCGGCAACGAAGGTGCCATTCGCGAGATCGCGGATCAGCGCCTCGTTGACGGGTGTGCCGTCAAAGTCGAACTCCTCGATATCCTTGGCCAGCGGCAGCTTGGCGACGGTGAGCTGGTATTTGATCGAGCGGGCCTGCTTCTCGGATATCTCGGCCGAGAGCAGGTCGCCGACGATCCGTGGCGGTTCGTGCTGGCGCTTGATGGCGGTCGCCATGACCTCGTCATAGGCGCTTCGCATTCCATAGAGCTTCAGCGTTCCCATCAGGTCGAGAACCTGGGTGCGTTCCATCAGCTTGCCCTCCTTAGGCTGTCGTAGCGGGCGCAGTCGGCCTGCGGCTCGTGCTGCAGGCGAAGTGCGTCCGGGGTGAGGATGGTGACGGCCGGCGCCGGATCGCGCCGGCGGGCCAGGATATTGAGGATGACGGCGGCCGAGCAGACATTCTGGGAAAGCGCCTGCTGGCAGGCCGCCTCCACCACGTCGAGGCCGTCGCTCAGAACCGCCGTCAGGATCGCCACTAAACCGCTCAACATCTTGCAAGGATACGTGAGAAGGGCTGCACTCAGGCTCAAGGTTACCTATTCAGCGGACCAGTTCCCCCTCTTGCAGTGCTACCCGTCGTATCGAAAATTCAGGACCGCGCTCGTGGGTTCGCTGGACAGTTGTGCCCTAAGCGATCGCTGTGAAGGCAACAGAATCCCGCATTTCTCGCGAAGCCATGGCGGTTGAGTGGCGATTGCGGGTTAACCGTCTCCTGCCAATGTATGCTTTGTGGTCCACGGCATCCTTGACCGACCCCAGCTATGGTTCAGGCGTAAGACCGTATGTCCGCCTCTGTCGGTGAGGTGGCTCGCCCTACACTGCGCGTCCGAGGGTTGCTCGGGCTGGCCGAGCCGATCCTCATGGCAGGAGGACGAGCCGTGGCAGATTATAGAGAAGCATTTGTCGGAATCGATGTCGCGAAGCTGAGGAACGCTATCGCGATTGCGGATTCCGGCCGGGAGGGAGAAGTTCGCTTTTTCGGCGAGGTCGACGCGTCGGACCAGAGCATGCGCAGCGTTATTCAGCGGATCGCCGGCAGGTTCGATCGAGTCCATTTCTGCTACGAAGCCGGGCCGACCGGTTATGGTCTCTATCGGCTGATCCGATCGCTCGGCCACGAATGCATGGTGGTCGCCCCGTCGCTGATCCCGAGGAAGCCTGGCGATCGGGTGAAGACAAACCGGCGGGATGCCCTTGCGTTGGCTCGCCTGCTGCGCGCCGGCGAACTAACGGCGGTGTGGGTTCCTGATGAAGGTCACGAGGCCATGCGGGATCTCGTCCGCGCCCGGGCGGCTGCGGTCGAGACGCTTCGTGTCCACCGACAGCATGTGAGCGCCTTCATGCTCAAACACGGGCGTGTCTATCCTCGCAAAAAAGGCTGGACGATGCGCTATCTACGCTGGCTGCAAGAGCAACCGTTCGATCACCCCGCGCATCAGATCGCGCTTCAGGAAATGGTCGAAGCGGTCCGCGTCTCGAAAGAGCGCGTCGAGCGGCTGGAGCGTGTGATCGAAGAGTTCGTTCCGGCTTGGTCATTGGCGCCGATCGTGCGGGCGCTGCAGACACTGCGCGGCGTAGAGCTGATCGTCGCCGTAACATTCGCCACCGAAGTTGGCGACGTGCAGCGGTTCGAGAGCCCGCGTCAACTCATGGGATATCTCGGCCTCGTCCCCGGAGAACGATCGACCGGCGAGACAGTCAGACGGGGCGGCATCACCAAGGCCGGGAACGGCCGCGTCCGCCATATGCTGGTCGAGAGCGCCTGGACCTACAGGCATCCGCCGAGGGTCGGCGCCAAGAAGCTATACCGTCTGGAGCAAGCATCGCCAAAGGTGCGAGATATCGCCTGGAAGGCGCAGACCCGGCTGACGACCCGATATCGGATGTTGAGCGGGCGGGGCAAGAAGACAACGGTGGTTTGCACAGCGATCGCCCGAGAGCTGGTCGGCTTCATGTGGGCCGTTGCAAGGGAAGCGCACACGATCAGGTCGTAGACCGCTGCGACGGCCTTCATCTCGCGCATAGGCGGAGGCGGGACCACGGCAGGGGAATGCCCGTCAGACGCTTTGTGCCCGGCAACATGGCCGACGCCCGCAGTAAGATAGGAACAGCCCCGGACGCACAATCGGGAATGCGGTAGCCAACCCGCGCATCAGAGCTTGATCACCGACGTCCTTCCGTTCCGCCTCCACCTATGTGCGATCATCAGAATGAGCAGCCGTTCCTCGGAACGGGCGACCTCCTACGCTCGAAACCTTGACAGCGGACATCAGAGCGCTGTTCCGACCGCACCTTTCGCGGGTGGCGGTAAGCCGCGATGTTCGGAGCCTTTGAAGGCGTCGACACATGACGATTTCAGAGCTTAGGCTTAAATCCAGGGACGAGGAGCCGGTCCGTCGGCTGGAGCTCTTCACCGGCGCGGGTCGGCGACGTGAGTGGCTGCCGGAGGAGAAGGCGCGGATCGTGGCGGCAAGCTACGAGACCGCCGTGAGCGTGAGCGCGGTGGCTCGCCGATATGCACTATCCCCGCAGCAACTGTTCGCCTAGCGTCGAGCCGCCCGTCTGCCGTCGGCGGAACCGGCAGGACCGGAACCGCTGTTTGTTCCGGCGGTGGTCGCAGAGCCGAAGTCGGAGCCGGGAATGCGGCCGGCGAAGCAGCGGAAACGGAAAGCCGCTTATGATGCCGGCGTGATCGAACTTCAGATTGACGGTGTCGCCATGCGGGTTGATCCTGGGGCCGACGCCAGGACGATCGCGGCGGTGATCCGCGCACTGAAGGGCACGTCGTGATCGGCCCGACCGGCGCCGTGCGCGTCCCTGAAGCGTCAGCGGGGCGGAACCAAGGACTGCGCTTTTGTGGCTGGTTGCCGGAAAGGTCGACGGCAGCCAGCAGGAGCTTCAAGTCGTGCGGTTGAAGAGCGGGGCCATCCACTCGGCGCGTCTCGACATGTGCGAAGGTTTCGCCCCTGCCAGCGAGGACCGCATCGTCCTTGGCAAAGGCTTGCCAACGGCGGACTGCGGTGTCGCAATCAATAAGATCGATCTCAATCCCGGGCAACGGGGCCGACCTTCTCTGCTGCAACGAGCAATGTTCCAGAAGCAGCAAATGCATCGCCGCGACCCCGCGGAGGGCGCGCGCGTAATAACTTGGTGGCCAGCTCTGGCGTTAGGCCGCGTGGGACGAGGTAAATGGGGGGCGACCCGAAGGAGCCGCCCCAAAATTTCGCCTCATGCGGCTTCGTCCTGCTCTTCGACAGCGCGTTCATTGACACCGCTCTCGCCCAACGCAGTCAACGCCTCATCGGTAGCCTTTTCTTCCTCCAAAGTTGCCGAGAGGAGCTCGGCGGCGTCAGTTCGGCCGAGCAGGCCTGCCCAAGTAATAAGCGTGCCATATCGGGCGATTTCGTAGTGTTCAACGGCCTGCGCGGCGGCGATCAACCCCGCATCGAGGGCCGGCGAGCCGCCATACTCTTCAAGAATTTCCGACCCTTCTTCAAGGATGCCGTCGATCGCCGGGCAGGTCTTGCCTCGTGCGGGTAAATCCATGCTTTCGAATATCTGCTCCAGGCGATCAACCTGCCCTTCGGTCTCGAGCCGGTGCTTTTCGAACGCTGCGCTCGCCTCCTCCGAGTCAGCACCCTTCGCCAGCTTCGGCAGCGCCTTCAGGATTTTCTTTTCGGCGTAATAGATGTCCTTCAGTCCGTCGAGGAAGAGGTCTTCCAGTCCCTTGCTCGAGGCTTGCGAGGACTTCTTCGTCGGCGATGACGAGGGCGATTTCCGTGTGGATGCGGATTTGGTGGACTTCGTAGAAGTTGCCATTTTGGTTTCCGTTGATTTGTAAGCGCCCGGTCATGACCGCCTTCCGTAGTGGTGTTCGGATCGGCTAACGATCGGGCTCGGGATGCTGAAGATGGTGTCCATGAGTGGGGCTTAATGGACACGATCCCGTTGGACGGAATGATTGGCGGGGATCTTCGGGGCGAGACAGCGCCCGCACGCCGGCGCAAGTCCTATACCCTCGAAGAGAAGCAG
>NZ_JBEBMH010000054.1:0-20515 GCF_040081985.1 Mesorhizobium yinganensis
CTCGCCTTCCAGGCATAGAAAGTTGCGCTGCTGATCCCGTGTTTGCGGCAGACATCGGCCGTGGGAACTCCCGCCTCCTGCTCGCGCAACACCGCGATGATCTGTTCTTCTGAAAACCTCGATCGCTTCATTGTCCGGTCCTTCTTGCGGTCCGGACTCTAGCCTCATCTGGTCGACATCAAAGGGGTCACAGCACTGCTCAGCCGGTCCTCGCGCCCCAATGGCTTTGCGTTCCTGCCCCCTTTTCCTTAGCGCTGTGCCCTTGGGCACGCGCGATCATCGTGTCTTCACTGTAGGGCGCGAGAAGTTCGAAAGCGTTCTGCCAGACCCCGCTTTCGCTCCAACGCGTACGGCGCGCATGGGTGACCAGGAAGTCACCGAACCTGCCCGGCAAGTCTCGCCTCGGGATCGGATCTCCGCCCGATGGCATACAAAACCGCCTCCGCGAACAGCCGGTCATCTTCGTGGTGCCGCCGAAATCGCTTTCACGATCTGGCAGGAGATCTTTGATGCTCTCCCATCGATCGTCGCGCCACGCATAGCGACCTGCCATTCGGTGGCGTGTTCCTGATCCGCCGACAATCTCTCAAGAACCACATCGCTGGCGATTCAGGAATCTGGAGGCTTCTGTGAGCCCGCGGTGCAACACAGAACGCCTGCGCGGCGCTTATTGATCCACAGCCTAGCCAGGCTCGAGAATTGAACGGCAAACATCCCGCTAAAGTTGCGACAACCCTTTTGCGAATGACGCGTTCCTCATTGAAGTTTTTATTATAAGATCGATATCATATGAATGGAAAGAGTCGGCAAAGGTGCCGTCTTGCGCAACCGCGAATTGGGGAGATCCCTTTGAAGCCAGTCCGAAGCAGCGTTACCAACGAAAGGGACCATTCCGCGGGGCAGCGAGAACAGACTCCACTAGCCGCACGGCCAGGAGTGTCGCACTTGGCGCGCTCTGATGTCGAAGCGCGGCTGTCCGATCTTGAGTTTAGGTTGGAGCGCCTAACTCAGGCGTATTATCGCTGGAAAGCTGCATGTTTTTCCGCAGTTTGCGAGGTACCTCTGACCGGTGACGATGTCGCTCTGGTCAATGTCGTTAACATCGGCAGCGAGCCGAAGCGGCTTTCCGAAATTGGGCAGTTGCTCAACCGTGTCGACATTCCCAATCTTCAGTACGCCACTCGAAAGCTCGTACGAACGGGCCTCATCGAGACTGAAGGCAACTCGTCTCGCAAGGAAACGCGCTATCGGACAACCCTGAAAGGACAGGCAGTCGCTGCTGCCTATGCCGACCTCCGTCGAGAGACGCTGCCACCGATGTTTGACGCTCTCGACGAATGGGCAGCCAAGCTCGAAAAGACCGGCATGCACATGGACTTGCTCGCTAGTCTCTACGGCCAAGCAGCTCAAATCGCGGTAAGTCGACGGCATCAATCTTGACCGGTTTACGATTGGTGAACGTAGGCAAACATCGGCGCAACCAAGCCGTAGGCGCCAACATTCTTGGATAAACGACAGCTAGCCGCTAATTCGGACGAGCCGATGGCGGCTGCTGTCACAGCTTCCCACTGCTAGCAACCTTGTTAAAGGTCCTTTCCAGATGCTGATCAATCAGCGGCCCGAGCACTTGCATGTTGCGCGCAAGCGCCGCAGTTCGGATTTGATCGTGCTCTTGCTTGACGTTTCGCTCGACACTCTTGGTGGAAAGGCAAATCCGACGATACCGCTCGGCACAAACATAAACCTGCTCGCGCAGCCTTAGAAGCCAACCGGAGGGGCAGGCAGAGACCAAGGCATCGTGATACTCCTTGTTCAGGCCTTCCCACTCGTTGATAGCTGTGACGTCACCGCGATCGATACGCTCCTGAACTCGTTCCAGCCTGTAAAGCGCCGCCACCAATGCAGCTTCCCATTTCTCGTCCCCATGCTTGAGTGACTGTTCAAGGGCCTGCTTTTCAAGCATCTTGCGCATGTCCGTGAGATCTCGGAAATCCGGAAGAGAAATCGGTACGACCATGAAGCCGCGCCGGTCAAGACTGACGACGAGGTTATCCGAGACCAGTCGCGATAGCGCCTCCCTAAGAGGGCTTGGCCCGATCTTGTACTTCCTGTTGAGCATCCCGATTCGCAAACGAGTTTGGGGCGCAAGCTCGCCGGACAATATGTCCTCACGCAGGATCTGCCATGCGGCCACCGCTTGAGACGAGCCTTCACTCTCATCGTCAACGTCGCCAATTGGTCGTTCGAGTTTGTTCATGTTCGCGATAGCCATTTTCTATGGTGTGTCATTGCGCGTCCGAAAAATCAACGAGAAAGTCCATCTTTATCGACGTTTTCCAGGGGGCGGTTTAACGGGCGCTGTTGCCAGCCGGCATCCACCCTTTTGGCCCGCGAACTTCGGAGCAGGATCGATGTCTGCGAAGGGGAGGGCGGACCCGGCCCGCGCATATGTGCAGCGATCGCCACGCATCCGGAAGTCACATTGCCGATGTGATGGTTAGAAGGCATAGTCATCGTCGATTTTATCGATAAAGATATTGACAGACGGCAAAATACTGATTTAGCGGTTATTTGCGTTGGGGGGCGCAGCTTGGCCCCCATCGTATCTCCCCGGATGGGCAAGACGCCTTGGGGGGCAAGTTGAAGCACAAGGAGGAACAAGGTGGGTTTCAAAAGAATATTGGCATCCCTCGCACTCGTGGCTGGTGTGTTAACGGAAACAGCGACCGCGGCCGAGCTCCGAGTCATATCCAGTTGGGACCACACTTATCCGGCCTATCCCCTGTTGCTTGAGCAGTATACCAAGAACGTCGAGGCGGCTTCGGACGGTGACATAAAGTTCAAGATAAGCGGACCGGAGACCGTTCCCTCCTTCGAGCAACTACAGCCGGTGGGTAGCGGTGTTTTCCAGTTACTCTTTACTCATTCGGCTTATCATTTCGGCAACACCTCATTCTTGATGGCGGTCGACGGCTTGAAGGGTGACGTTCGGAAATGGCGAGAAGCCGGCTTGATCGAGCTGGTCGACAAACACTACGAGCGCTTCAATGTGAAGGTCATTTTCATGGCCAAGCCGCCGGAGAACAGCGGCTATCAAATCATCCTGCGCGACCCGGTCACGCCCGCTCACGATATGAATGGTCGCAAAATCCGCGGAACGCAATCCTATGCCGGTGTACTGTCGATGCTGGGAGCTTCTCCCGTCGTTCTGCCCGGAAGTGAAATCTACACGGCCCTTGAGAAGGGCGTTATCGACGGGGCAGCTTGGCCGGTCATCGGTGTGATCAACTACCGCTGGAACGAAGTGGCGAGATATCTGCTGCGTCCGGTCTTCGGTGCGCCTGTCCATTCCTTGTTCATCAATCTCGACACATGGAAGGCGCTGACCCCGGCCCAGCAGAGCACACTTCTGGAAGAGGGGAAGAAGATCGAGGCGTCTTGGGAAGCCGATTGGCTAAAACTTATGAAAACGGAAGAAGCTGCTTTGATCGAAAAGGGTGCCCAGATCACCACGATGGCCCCGGCGCAGGCTGAACAATTGTCGGCGGCCTATGAAGAGGGTCTTTGGGACGCGGCCCTGAAGAAAGACCCCAAGGATGTGGCTGATCTCAAGGAGTTCGCCAAGAAAAATGGTCTGACCAACTGACGATGATAAGAGCGAGGCCGCCGAAGGTTTGCGGCTTTTGCTCGTTTAACAAAGAGGACGTTCGTCGGATGGAATTTCTGAGGTTGTTGGCAGCGATCCATGATCGGCTCAGTCGTGCCGGCTTCGCCATTGCGGCTGTTGTTCTGATGGTCATGACCATCTCCTACTGCTTCGAGGTTGTCTCGCGCTATTTCTTCAACTCGCCGACAATTTGGGCCAGCCCGCTGGTATCCTACGGTTTGTGCGCCAGCATATTTTTGGCTTTGCCCGACCTCGCGCGCCAGGGCGCGCATGTTTCCATCGACCTTCACGATCAACTGGTGTCGCCGAAGGTCGGCGCTTTGCTGCTCACCGCCACCAGGCTCGTTTCCGGATTTGCGTGTTTCGTCGGTGCGTTGATTACCGGTGCACAGATGTTAAGCGAGTACAGTATGGACGTCTGGACAAACACCTATCTTCCCATTCCAAAGTGGTGGCTCTTCATCGTGATTTCATACGGGCTGCTGAGTGCCGGCCTTTATTTCTTTCGTCAGGCCTTCGGCGATTTGCCGCAGCCTTCCTCAGAGTCTGCGAGCCAGGAACCGGTAGCAAAATGACTCTCATCGTCACCCTCATCATTGCCGTTATGCTATTGGTTGGCTTGCTGCTTGCGGGCGCACCTATCTTTGTCGCGTTTCTCGTTGTTAACGTGACCGGAGTACTGTTTTTCTTCGGGCCGTCTGGTTTCGGGCTGTTCGCGAACAGTATCTTTACGACCGCCAACACCGATACGCTTGCTGCCGTGCCACTTTTCATCGTGATGGGTGAACTGCTGTTCCGGTCCGGAGCGATGGAGCATCTCTTCAGTTCGCTCGATCGGCTCATCGGCCGTGTGCGGGGCCGACAATACATCCTGTGCATCCTGCTATCGGCCATCCTCGGCGCGTTATCTGGCGCGGCTATGGCTGTCGCCGGTCTCCTCGGGCGTTCGCTTTATCCTGCGATGATCAAGCGTGGTTATGACCCAAAGCTGTCGGCCGGCACAATCCTGGGGGGAGCGAGCCTCGATCCGATCATTCCGCCCAGCGTGCTCGCTGTCATCCTGGCGACTATCGCCCAGGTTTCGACCGGCAAGCTGTTGATCGCCGGGGCCGGCCCCGGCATTCTCCTGACCGCGCTTTTTCTGATCTATGTGATGGGGCGTGTTTGGCGCAATCCGGCGCTTGCGCCGGATGTGTCCCAAGATGCGAAAGAGACAAAGGGCAGTGTCCTTGTTGCTATCCTTCAGATGATTCCCGCCTGTTTCATCTTCTTCCTCGTGATGGGGCTGGTCATGCTGGGAATAGCCACACCGACGGAGGCGGCTGCGACCGGCGTCTTCGGTGCATTCATTCTCGCTTACTTTTACGGGGGCCTCTCGCTCCCAATGCTGCGGGAATCGCTCTACACCGGCGTCACCGTCTCATCCTTGATCCTGCTGATCATGTGTTGCGCAGTTATTTTCAGTCAGTTGCTCACCTTTGCCGGTGCGCCGCAGATGTTTGGAGAACTCATCACCGCGATGAGCTTGCCGGTAGCTGTGATGATCCTCATCATGTTGGCGCTGCCCTTCTTGCTGCATATCTTCCTGTTTCTAGATCAGGTGGCGCTGCTTCTGGTTCTAGTGCCGATCTACAAGCCAATCCTGGCAATCTATCAGATCCATGAGATCTGGTTCTTCACCATGCTGCTCATTGTCGCGACCGTTGGCGGCATTTGTCCACCTTTCGGCTATACGCTCTTTGCGATGAAGAGCGCGCTGCCGAACACATCCATGTCTGATCTTTACAAAGCTGCCTGGCCGTTTGTTTGGATCATTTGTCTCGGCATTCTGATCGTGGCGCTCTTCCCGCCCATCGTCACCTTTCTGCCGGACCGAATGGGGCAGTGACCGGAACGCCAAGAACGGGTAACCGTCATCGTGCATGAACCCACGGGATTGCCCAGGTCCCCAACGGGTCGGAGTGCGCTTAGCAGGCTGATGAAAAAGGAGCGGATGTTCCTCGATTGATTCTGTTCTGATCACGCTCCGATTCCGATACGTTCCGTGAACAAAACGGAATTTCAACAGCCTGCTAGATGAGAGAGGAGGCAGAAGCGCCCTTGGCGAGCGTGCGGTTTCGATTTTGTTAACGTGGGTCGTGCGGCAGGAACTGGAGGACTTGGCGAAGCGGCGGCGTACGAAGCAGGGGCCGGCCCGCCGCGCCCAGATCGCTTGTTCTGCTGCCGGTTTGCAAGACAAACAGATTTGAGCTCGGCTGGGCGCCGATACCGAGACGGTGGGCATGCTGCGGCGGCTACGATTTGCTCGACATGGCGTCGAAGGTCTTTACGACGAGCCGGGACGCGCCCCATCGATCGCTGCAGGTTATGGTGCGGGCCACAGGCTATGTCTCCTCCGCCATCCGTCGCATCTGAGACGCAAGCCGCATCGCGCAGGTGCCCGATATCCTTGAGCTGCATCTTGTGATGGACAATTACTCCACCGACAAGGTTAAGCAGTCGGCGACTTCCTCGCCATGCGTTTACGCTGGCAAGTTCATCTGACGCCAACTAACCTGGCCTTTATGGAGCAATTGGGCCGAGTGCTTCTTTGCCGATCTCATGGCAAGCCACGGGGCGTCCATCGGTTCACAAGCGGACTCCAAGCGAGATCGAGACCGTCATTCCAAAACCCTATCACTGGATCAAATCGGCTGACGATCCGCGCTTCCTTCCGGCGTTTCTGTCTTCGCGCAATCGCTATCGCCGATGCTCAACAAATCCGAGGGGTTCCAGGATCGGAACACTAGCGGAGGAAAGCTCAGCAGACGTGAAATTGATTTTATCGATAAAATGATTGACATACGACAAAATCATCCTTTATCGTCTGTTGTCTTCGGGAGGACCCGGCTGAGCAACACGGCGTCGCAGGAGGGCCGAGAGACGCTCGCGTGCGCACTTGCTTATTAAGAAGACATCGCAATGGGAGGTTCTATGACTTATGCAATCGGCGTAGATACCGGCGGCACATTCACCGACGGATTTCTGGCTGGCACGGACGGCATGCTGGTGTCAGCGAAGGCCCACTCGACGCCCCCCGATTTCTCGCGCGGTTTCATCAATGTGTTGGGGGAACTGGCGAACGCGATCGGGAGCAGCGTGGAAGAGCTGCTGTCAAGGACGGAATACATTGTCCACGGTACGACTTCGACGCTCAACGCCGTCATCACTGGAGACGTAGCGCGTGTCGGTTTCCTGACAACCCGGGGGCATGGTGACTCCATTCGGATCATGAATCTGGAAGGCCGTTACGCCGGCCTGGATCCAAGCGCAGTTCAAAATATCTCTCGAACGAACAAACCTGCGCCACTCGTGCCGCATCAGGACGTGATCGAAATCGACGAGCGTATCGACCATAAGGGAGCGGTCATCGTTCCCCTCGATGAACAAGGCGTACGCGCCGCGGTGAGAAAGCTCCGCGATAGGGGTGTTCGGGCAATTGCTGTGTCCTTGCTCTGGGCATTTCGCAATCCGGTTCATGAGCGGCGCATTAGTGAAATCGTCCAGGAAGAAGCGCCCGAACTCTATGTCGCCCTATCCCATGAGACGAGCCCGCGCATACGGGAGTATACCCGCAGCGCTACGACCATCATCAACACGCAGATCGGGCCAGTGTTGAAGGGATATCTAGCGCCGCTCGAAGAAGAATTGCGTGCAAAGAAATTCAACGGCTCTTTGTTGATCATGCAGGGATCCGGTGGATGCGTACAGGCTGCCGATGCGCCGAAACATGCCGTCGGTACACTGGGCTCGGTTCTCACCGGCGGCGTTGTCGGCTGCCTGCGTCTGGCCGAACGCCTCGGGCATAAGAACATCATTTCCACTGACATGGGTGGAACCACGTTCCTCGCGGGGCTGGTGCGCGACGGCAAACCGAGCACCACGACGACCACCGTACTGCATCAGCATCAGATCAATACGGCGATGGTTGACGTTCGCACCATCGGTGCCGGCGGTGGCGCTATCGCCTGGATCGATGGGGGAGGCAATCTGCGGGTCGGACCCCGGAGCGCCGGCGCGCGTCCTGGTCCGGTTTGCTATGGCGAAGGCGGTCACGAGCCGACCGTCACCGATGCTGACCTCGTCCTCGGCATCATTAATGCCGACAACTTCCTCGGCGGTCGCAAGAAGCTGTCGAAGGAACTCGCGGCTGAAGCGATCCGCACGAAAATCTCCGAGCCGCTCGGCCTGACAGTGGAACAGGGAGCGGCCGCGATCTATGCCATCCAGAATGCCCAGACAGCCGACCTTGTACGCAGCGTCGTCGTCAATGGCGGACACGACCCTCGGGACTTCGTGCTGTATTCCTTCGGCGGAGCCGGTCCGGTGCATGCCGTCAACTATTCTGCCGATCTCGGGGTGTCCGAAGTGGTTGTGCCGTTAGGCTCGACCGCCGCCGTGTTTTCGGCTTACGGACTTGCGTCCTCGGATATCGTGCTAACCGCCGAGATGTCCGATCCAAACAACTTCCCCGTCGATCCGGGCACGCTCAACGGCAACTTCGAGAAGCTTGAAGCTGAACTCGCCGAGCGCCTGATCAAGCAAAAGCTGCGCCTCTCCAGCGTGATCTTCGAGCGGGAAGCAGAGCTGCGTTACACGATGCAGATGGCAGAAGTGACGACTCCTGTCCCTGAGGGTACTCTCGGTGAAGCCGAGATTGCTGGCATCGGCGCTAGCTTCGAACAGCTCTACGAGCGCATCTACGGCAAGGGCGCGGGGTTCAGCGACGCGGGCCTCCAGATTATCACCTACAGAGTACGGGCCGTCGGCATCTTGCCAATCCGGCCCGACCTCGCCGCGCATGAGCGCGCGGTTGCTAATCCGGTTCCGTCGTCTACCCGGAAGGTTTTCCTCGATACCCGCAAAGGATGGCAGGACACGGCGATCTACGACTATCGCGCTTTGGGCTCCGGGTCGAAGTTGTCCGGACCCGCCGTGATCGAAACGCCGACTACCACCGTCGCCCTGCCGGAAGGCTTCGCCGGCGTCGTGGATACTTATGGCAACCTCATCATTCGCGTCGCGAATTGTGCCTGAGGGAGGAAGACATGCCACTTATTCAAATCGCAGGATCGGAGCGTTTTGCATATCAGCCGAAACCTGCTGAGCATACGAGGAAGCTCGCCTCAGGGGCCAGGTTGCACACCGTGTCCGACGGGGACATCGATGCAATCGATCCGCTGACCTATGAGGTTATCCGCCACCGCCTCGCCGCGATAGCCGGTGAGATGGGTGACGGACTGAAGCGCATGTCAGGGTCTGTTGTGGTGACGGACTGCAACGACTTCGGCGCGACCATCCTCGATGAATGCGGAGACTCCGTCGTCGTGGGGCTCTATAATACGCAGCTCGCCGCCTCGGTAGACATGGCCGTGAAGTGGACGCTGGAGAACCGCTCGAGGCAGGCCGGCTTCCAGGCCGGCGATATGTTTTTGTGCAATGATCCCTGGGTCGGCGGCGGGCTGCATCAGAATGACGTGACGCTCTTTGCGCCGCTCGTTCACGAGGGCGAGGTCTTCGCCTGGACCGCGGTCGTGTGCCATCAGGTCGATCTCGGAGGCGTTTCGCCGGGAAGTTGGTCGGTCGAAGGGCGCGACGTCTTCTGGGAGTCGACTCCGATCCCGCCCGTCAAGATCGTCGAAGCTGGCAGCATCCGGTCAGATATCGAAGACATGTATCTTCGCCGCTCCCGGGTGCCGCGTCTCATCGCGCTGGACCTTCGCGCCAAGATCGGCGCCAACAACATCGCCCAAGAGCGCCTGACCGCCCTGATCGCAAAATACAGTGCGCAAACTGTTAAAGCGGTCATGAAGCGGATGATGAACGATGCCGAGGCAAGACTTCGCGCCAAGCTGCAATCGCTCCCGGACGGCGTGTGGAGCGGGGTCGCCCATCAGGACTCCTTCCGCCACAGCGACCGCAACGTCTACAAGATTCTCCTCACCATGACGAAGAGCGGTGACAGTTTGAAGTTCGACTTCACCGGCACGGATAAGGAAACGGAAGGTTTCGCCAACTGCACCTTCGCGGGCTTGCGCGGTGGCATCATGCCGATCGTGCTGACGATGTTATGTGGCGATATCCCGTGGTCGCCTGGCGGCCTATATCGGTGCCTCGACATCGTCAGCGAGCCAGGCACGATCAACAACTGCAACTTCCCAGCCGGCATCGGCAAGGCTTCGGTCGCATCTGCCTGGGCGACTCAGAACGTGGTTTCGGAATGCGTTGCCGGAATGCTCGATGTTCATCCCGATCATCGAAAGTCGCTAATGTGCGTGTGCTGCGGGACCTGGGATCTCGCAGTCCTCGCCGGGCTCGACCAGCGTGGCAATCCCTTCGTCACCATGATCTGCGATTCCATGGCCGGCGGTCTGGGTGCGCGTGTCGATCAGGACGGGGTCGATACTGGAGGGCTAAATTGTATCCCGATGGGACGTGTCGCCGACGTTGAAATCAATGAATTCAGCTTCCCCATGCTTTACCTATGGCGGCGGGAGGAGATGGATTCCGGTGGGCCGGGTCGATTCCGTGGGGGCATGGGCGGATCGAGCTGCTTCATCCCGCACGATTCTCCGATTGGCGGTGTTCATCTCGTGGTCTCTGCGACCGGTAAGGCGCTGCCTCAGGCGACAGGTGTTAGCGGCGGTTACCCCGCCGGCACCCAGTACGATGTTCTCAAGCGCAACGCGAGCATTGCGGAGCTTTTCGCAGCCGGCCGTATCCCCTCATCGTTGGAAGAAGTTGGTGGCGTCGCCGACATTTTGGAGGCGCATCTAGAAACCCACCTCGGGGAGCGGGACGTCTATTATACCCATTGGCAGGGAGGTGGGGGATATGGTGACCCGCTTCTTCGAGATCCGGTCCTCGTCGCCCGCGACGTGGGGGCCCGCAAGGTCTCCACGCGGGCGGCCAATGATATCTACGGCGTGCTGCTGAACGCCGATGGCAGCACGGACGAGTTGGCGACACGTCGTCGTCGCACTCAGATCCGATGCGAGCGTGTCGGCGAACCCGTCCCGGACCAGGCAGCGGAGTGAGAGCCATGAAGATTGACGACAATGTTCGGCTGCAATCGGACGGAAACATCGTCTGCAGCCACTGCGGCCATCAATTGGGAACGAGCGTCGGAAATCCGTTGGCCAACGCCATCCGGCGTGAGCGGCCCTCCCAGGATGCGGGGCCCGGGGTGCGCGCCCCGGCGTCCCATTTCACCGAGCGGCCGATCGGTCTGCGGCAAGCATTTTGTCCTGGCTGCTATGTCCTGCTTGCGACTGAGATCGCGCCGACGGATGAACCATCCTATCGGCATTGGGAGTTGTCAAGCGCCGACTGAATCCAAGAGTCTATCGATAGTGAACACTACTCGATGGATTGACCGATCCGCGTTCGTTGCTCGTGAGCCGATCCTTGATGGTTTGCGCGCAGCCAGGGCGGCCTGATCAACACAAAGTTCCGAGGTAAGCAGCTGACCAAGGAGAACGATCTTCTCCTTACTTCGGTCTACGCTTGGCATGAACCCGCAAATAAAACGCAGGATGACTCATATGGCAGGACGCCCGGGACTTTCCTCGGTTTGATTTCTTGCACGCAAGCGTCTTTCAGCCGAGCAAGGGCGAGGTCTGATCAGACCTGTTCTGGAAGCGTTCAGCATGCTGCGAGAGCAGCCCTACGGGGCGAACGACGGCCACTAGCAGATAGTCGGGAACTCACACCGAAATGAACCACCGCTTAAGCGAGGGAAGAAGAGCTATGATCAAGAAGACGTTATTGACATGTCTGGGAAGCGCACTTGGCGCGTTGATGATTTCATCTGCAGTTGCGGCTCCGCCAACGGAGATCAGACTAGGTCTCGTAACCACATTGACCACGTCCGCAGCGGCTGGTGGGGAAGCGACGAAGGAAGGTATTGAACTTGCCATTGAGCAACTCGGCTCGAAAATAGGCGGTATCCCGGTAACGCTGTTTGTTGAAGACGATGCGCTTAACCCGGCGCTCGGGAAGCAGAAGACCGAGAAATTGATCCTCCAGGATCGCGTCGATTTTCTCGTCGGCTACAACTATAGCAACGTTCTGCTCGCCGCGTACAAAGCTGCCGTCGACAACCAAACCTTCCTTCTCAGTACCAACGCCGGTCCGGGTGTACTGGCGGGGAAGCATTGCAATCCCTGGTTCTTTGCCATACGTGATCAGACCGAGCAGGCGCCTCGCGTCATGGGCGATGAGCTGAATCGAAAGGGTGTGAAACGCCTGTATACGATGGCTCCGAACTACGTAGCCGGCAAGGAAATGGTTGGTGGCCTTCTCAGCCACTTCAATGGCGAGGTCATCGGCCAGGACTACACCAAATGGCCGGATCAGCTTGATTTCTCAAGCGAGATTGCAAAGATCAAGAGCGCGGCGCCGGATGCAGCCTATGTGTTCTATCCTCCAGCGCACGCCCTGCAGTTTGTTTCGCAGTTTCAGCAGGCGGGCCTCAAGGGAAAAATCCCGCTCTACTCCAACTACACCTTTGATGGTCTTACACTTCCGCAGCTGGGTGCCCTAGCGGACGGTTCTCTGCTCACTATGTTTTGGTCGGTCGACCTCGATAACGAGGCCAATCGTCGTTTCGTGGACGCGTTCAAGAAAAAACATGGTCGTGAGCCTTCGAATTTTGCCGCCTCCGCATATGACGCGATCATGCTGATCGACAGCGCCGTCCGTGGCGTCGATGGTGAGATGAGCGACAAGGACAAGCTCCGCGAGGCGCTGGAAGCTGCAAATTTCCAGTCCGTGCGCGGCAAATTCCGTTTCGGGACCAATCATTTCCCGATCCAAGACTTCTACCTCCTACAGGTGGTGCCGGCCGATGATGGCACGTTCACTACCAAAACCCTGTCCGTGGCTGCGACGGAAAATTCGGACACTTACGTGAACGATTGTCAGATGAAATAAAGGAACGGACTGAGAGCGAGTTCGAAAGTCGCGTTTTTTGGCCCTCGTTTCCTTGGAAATTCTATAATGTCTCAAGCGACATTTTTGCTGTTCCTAGAGCAGTGTCTGAACGGCTTACAGTTCGGGATCATGTTGTTTCTGATCACTGCCGGTCTGACCTTGGTCGTTGGCATCATGAACTTTGTGAATCTCGCGCAAGGGTCGCTATTCATGCTGGGTGCTTTTGTGGCCGCCTGGTTCGCCTCGGCCACCGGAAACTACTATCTGGCGGTAGCTGTTGCGGTTGCAGCCACTGCGATCATCGGCGCGCTCGTGGAGGTGCTCGCGTTGTCCAGGTTCTATCGGCGCCCACACCTGGATCAGGTTCTTGCGACATTCGGCTTCATTCTGATCTTCAATGAGGTGGTTCGAGTTTTGTGGGGTTCGCAGGGTCTGACTGTGGTCTTGCCACCAGAGCTCAATCTTTCGATCGAACTTCTTCCAGGCCTCACATATCCATTGTTCAGGTTCGTGTTTATTGTGTTTGGCTTGGCTGTCGCTGCCTTCCTCTATGTGCTGATTGCTCGTACCAGAGTTGGCATGTTAATCCGGGCAGGGGCCAGCGACCGGGAAATGGTTCGCGGCCTCGGCGTCAACATTGGCCTACTCTTCACATTCGTCTTCGGCCTGGGCGCGGCTCTCGCCGGGCTCGCTGGAAGTCTTTCCGCCCCAATCATGTCCGCCTCGGTTGGCATGGGTGAGCCGGTGCTCATCCTTGGTTTCGTGGTAATCGTGATTGGCGGCATAGGTTCAATCCGCGGCGCCTTCTGGGCTGCGCTCTTGGTAGGATTCATTGACACCTTGGGACGCTCATACGCAACATCCCTGATTTCGCTGATCTTTGGCAGCACCGCCGCGTCGAGCGTCGGGCCTTCGCTATCCGGTATGATGATCTACATCCTGATGGCGACCGTCCTCGCTGTTTGCCCTGAGGGACTGTTCAGGGCGAGGGCGTCATGAACCGAGTCGAGAACCGTCTTGCGGGCATTGTTCTGGTGCTGACGCTTGCTGTCATTCCTGCGATTGCCTTCGCCTTTGATGCGATTTTCGCTCTCACTTTCGCGACGCGTATCCTAATTCTAGCCGCAGCGGCAGTGAGCCTTAACCTCATTCTAGGATATGGTGGTCTGCTCAGCCTCTGCCATTCAACCTTCCTCGGTCTTGGCGCCTACGTCGTTGGCATCGGCGGCTATCACGCCTACAACGATGAAATTGCCTGGATGGCCGATGGCTTCGTGCAGCTTTGCGCCATCCTGGTTCTTTCGGCAGGAGCTGCAGCGATCATCGGGGTGATTAGTCTCCGTACACGGGGCATGTACTTTTTGATGATTACCTTGGCTTTCGGTCAAATCCTTTATCTGGCTGCCATTGGTGCTTACCAATATGGCGGTGACGAGGGGATGACGATCTTTCAACCGAGCACCTTTGCAGGGTTCGCGCTGCAGGGCCGATTTGTGATGTACGCGGCTGCAGCGATATTCTTCTGCGTCTCTGTGCTCGTCGTCGAAAGGCTCACGCGGTCGCGTTTCGGTCTGGTTCTTCAGGCATCGCGAATGAACGAAGCTCGGGTCTGCGCACTCGGCTATGACCCAATGCGCGTCCGGTTGGTTGCATTCATCATTTCTGGGGTAATGGCGGGTATGGCTGGTTTCCTTCTCGCAAACAATGCGGAGTTCGTAAGCCCCATCGACTTGCATTGGACGCGGTCAGCGGACCTGGTGATCATGGTTGTCCTCGGAGGGCTCGGTATTGGCCTTGGCCCTCTGTTTGGAACTGCTCTCCTCTTGATCGTGGAGGAGTTGGCATCGGGCATGTCTCCTCATTGGCCTATCATTGTCGGCGTGATGGTGCTCCTTGTGGCTCTTTTCATGCCTCGCGGTCTTGCGGGTCTCGTTTCAAGCGAGAAGCGTCATGACTGAACCACTGTTATTTGTGGAATGCTTACAGAAGAGTTTCGGCGGATTGTCCGCCACTGATGGTGTCTCGTTGCAGGTCAGCCATGACAGTATCCATGCGATAATTGGCCCCAACGGCGCTGGAAAGACGACGTTGCTTTCCCAGCTCTTCGGCCAACTGCGTCCAGATGCCGGGCGTATTGTCTTCAACGGCACGGACGTGACACACGCTTCCACGTCGGCCCGCGTCAGGCTCGGAATGGCGCGGTCGTTTCAGATTACGTCGCTATGTCTCAACCTCTCGGTGCTTGAGAACGTCCTGCTTGCTAGTCAACTCCGCCGGGGAGGCTGGACTGGGTTCTGGCGACGGGCGACGGCGTCGCGTGATGCGGTCGAGCACTCCGAAACTGTCCTGGCACAAATCGGACTTTTGGAGCGACGTCGCGATGTCGTGGAACAGCTTTCGCACGGCGAGCAGCGGCAGCTTGAAGTGGCGGTCGCGCTGGCGCTTGATCCACTCCTCTTGCTCCTTGACGAGCCGTTGGCCGGCCTTGGTCCAGATGAGGCGACCAAGATGATCGCGCTGCTGAAGAACCTAAAAGGAAGCGTCTCGATGCTTCTAATTGAGCATGACATTGAAGCGGTGTTTTCGCTGGCCGATCGCATCACCGTTCTCGACTTCGGCCGAGTGATCGCGTCCGGCCCGGCTGACGAGATCCGCGGGCATCCAGATGTCCGCAAGGCTTACCTCGGCCACGAGGAGGAAGAGCATGCTTGAGGTTGAGGAATTGACGGCTGCGTATGGCCATAGCCGGGTTCTTGACGGTATCACGCTTACCGTCGCGAAGGGCGAGGCCGTGACACTGATGGGTCGCAACGGCATGGGTAAAACGACAACCATAATGTCCATTCTAGGCCTGATATCGAAATCCGGTGGTCACGTTCGGTTTGACGGTCGCGATGTCACAAATTGGCCCGCACATCGCGTTGCCGCACTTGGTATCGGTCTGGTTCCAGAGGGGCGACGGATCTTTCCGAACTTAACAGTCGAAGAGAACCTAATTGCAACGGCGCGGTCAGGCAAGTGGAGTATCCGGCGCGTTCTGGAGCTATTTCCACGTCTCCATGAGCGCCGCAGCAATATGGGCACACAGTTATCGGGCGGTGAACAGCAAATGTTGGCAATGGGACGTGCGTTGCTCACCAACCCGAAGCTTTTGATCCTCGATGAGGCGACCGAGGGCTTGGCGCCGATCGTCCGCAACGAGATCTGGCGGTGCCTCCACATTTTGAAGGGTGAAGGCCAGGCGATCCTCGTGGTCGACAAGCACATCGACAAGCTGCGTCTTCTCGCCGATCGGCACTACGTCATACAGAAGGGACGCGTGGTGTGGAGTGGGTGTTCCACGCGGTTGCAGACCGAACGAGACACAGTTGAGAGCCTTATCAGCGTTTGAGGACGTCTGTTCTAGGTGCGGCATTACCAGACTCCCTGCATCCAATATTGCAGGCAATCCAAAAGTTCGTTCCCAGGCGAATTTGAGCTTCGATCGAGGAGGAAGGGTAAAGGATGGTGAACGGGAAATCGGCCTATTCATTAGATGCGAGCCGAGAGTCTGATACCAACGCTTTAGCGCGGTACATCGATCGCAGCGTCACTGTTCGCGGGATGCACAATGCTCGACTTGGACTGAAGTACGGGACCCTGGCAGACGAATGCATCGACATTTTCGCTCCATCCGAGGAGGGGAGGGCCCCGTTCGTGGCGTTCTTCCACGGCGGTTGGTGGAAGGCCAACAACCGGATCTCCCGTGCCTTCCTCGCGGCAGAGTACCTGAAACGCGGTTTTGGCTTTGCCTCGATTGGCTATCCATTGGCACCCGAGCATTCAATCTCGACGATCTTCGAGAGTGCTCGCAATGCAATATCCTGGCTTCATCGGAATGCATCTCGCTTTGGTTTGAATCCGTCGAGAATTCTCCTTGCAGGAAACTCAGCAGGTGGACACCTCGCGACGATGGTCGGCGCGGAGGATAGTCTTGCGGCGGCTGGTTTGCCGGCGAGCTCGGTCGTTGGGATAGTCTCGCTTAGTGGGATTTACGACCTGGGTCTGCTGGCCGGAACATTTGTGGAGGAATGGCTTCCACTCGACCAAGAGATCATCAGGAGCTGCAGCCCAATCCATTGTTTGCCATCGCAGAGCACGCCGCTTCTCTTGGCGGTGGGAGATGCTGAGCCGAATGGTTTTAAGGAACAGATGTTGTCCTACGCCTATGCTCTAGAAAAAGCCGGACGTTCCGTTATCAGCGAAGAAGCGGCTGGACACTCGCATTTCAGTATTATCGGCGAACTAAGTCGGCCACGCGCGCGGCCGTTCGAATTTTCCGTCGAGCGACTCACAGGAGAACGACCATAAACATCAAGGTACAATCAACCCAAGGCTATGGAGGCCGAACGAAAGGTCGAGGAGGTAGTGGAGAATTGATCATTTGGTCCAGGACCTCGCCAGCCTGACGAAGCGACGAAGCCGAGAAAGGTTTCGGAACGCTCGTCGTAGCGGGTGCGATGTGTCGCCACTGTTTGAGTGTGGCAAATAAGGCCTCGATGCCCAGAGGTCCTTGCAGGTGATGCTGGTACATTGCGATGGCGGCGTGGCGGGATGATCGACCCACCGCTGCTGATCCCGTGGTTGCGGCTGACGCTGATCCCATGGTTGCGGCTGACGTCGGCCGTAGGAACTTCCGGCTCCTGCTCACTCAGAGATGATTTATTCCTCTGAAAACCCCGATCGCTTCATTGTCCGGTCCTTCTTTCGGTCCGGACTCTAGCCTCATCCGGTGAACATCAAAGGGGTCACAGCAGCCTCTAAATAGCGGCCAGTTCCTTGAGCGTTTCATCCGACAAATCGATTTCGGCAGAGGCGATATTCTCACGCAGATGCGCGATGGACGATGTGCCGGGGATCACGAGGATGTTGGGCGCACGATGCAGCAGCCATGCGAGCGCGACTTGCATCGGCGTCGCATCGAGGCGCTGGGCAACATAGGATAAGCGGGACGAATGCAAGGGTGTGAACCCGCCAAGAGGGAAGAAGGGGACATAAGCAATGCCATCGCGCGCAAGCTCGCCTATCAGGGCGTCATCAGTGCGATGAAGGAGATTGTAGTGGTTTTGGACGCAAACGATGTTGCAGGTCCGACGTGCTTCCGCGACCTGCGCCGGCGTGACGTTGCTCAGCCCGATATGGCACACGAGCCCCTGTCGCTGAAGCTCGGCCAAGGCTGTAAGCGGCGCCTCTATTGAGCCTTCAGCAGGACCGTGTTCGTTGAACATGACGCGGAGGTTCACCACGTCCAATACGTCAAGGCCAAGGTTGCGCAGATTGTCGTGGACGGCTTGGGTCAGTTCCTCTTTCGAGGAGGCCGGGAACCAGGATTTGTCCTCACCGCGCCGGGCGCCGATCTTCGTGACGATTACCAAATCCTCGGCATATGGCGCGAGCGCCTCACGGATCAGTTGATTGGTGACATGCGGGCCGTAGAAGTCGCTGGTGTCGATGTGGTTTACTCCGGCAGCCACCGCTTCGCGCACGACGGCCTGTGCTGCAGCACGATCCCTGGGCGGTCCGAACACACCCGGGCCTGCAAGCTGCATTGCGCCATAGCCGAGTCGCCTCACACAGCGGTCGCCGAGGTTAAATGTACCCGATTTATCGATACTGGACATGACACACTCCTTCGAGACGCTGAAATGTTAACCACTACCCATTTGCATGATAATGGGACACAATCCGAACGGGGTGTTCGTTGGAGTGAACAGTGAAAGTCGACCTCGGTGACTTGAACGCATTTGTGGAGGTGGCGCGCGCCAAGGGCTTCCGCAACGGTGCTAGGGCAAGCGGCACCAGCGCGTCAGGCCTCAGCGAAGCGGTGAGTCGGCTAGAGGCGCAACTTGGCGTAAGGCTGCTGAACCGAACAACGCGCAGCGTCGCTGCCACAGAGGCGGGACAGCGCCTGCTCGAGCGTCTCAGCCCGGCCTTGAGCGAGGTTGGGGCGGCGATAGACGCGGTCAACGGCTTTCGCGACACGCCGGCGGGCACTCTGAGGCTCAATGTTCCGACCGCCGCGGCTCGGTTGGTACTGCCGGCGATCGTGCCGGGCTTCCTGTCCGCTTATCCAGATATCCATCTTGAGGTGATCGCTGAGGATCGTTTCGTCGACGTGTTGGCTTCCGGATGCGACGCGGGGATCCGCTATGAAGAGCGGCTAGAGCAGGACATGATCGCGGTGCCGATCGGACCGCGTCAGCAGCGCTTTGCCGTGGCTGCTTCCCCAGCCTACCTCGACCAGCACGGCCGACCCAAGCACCCGCGTGAATTGCTCGGCCACGCCTGTTTGCGCCATCGCTTTCCAAGTGGCGTGACGCCGCCTTGGGATTTTGAACGCAATGGGGAGGAGGTACGGATCGACCCGATCGGGCCGCTGATTGTGACGACAGGCGGAGCAAGCGACCTCGCTGTTGAGGCAGCGATTGCAGGTCTCGGAATCGTAGCCCTGTTTGAGGATTGGCTGCGGCCGCATATTGAGAGAGGCGCTCTAGAGCCCGTCCTGGAACCATGGTGGGAGCGTTTCGTAGGCCCCTTTCTCTACTATCCTGGACGACGCCTGGTCCCCGCCCCACTACGGGCATTCATCGATTTTGTTAGAATAGGTGGCGTCGCTTAACCGGTTGATGCCCGAAACCCGGTTCGGATGGTAGCGCACTCAAATCTTCTCAGTTTATCGTTTGCTATGTACGCCTCCGGCGAAGACTTCACCGGATGGGTACTTTGCTATGTTGTCGCCTACTGCAAGGCCAACCGGTTATGCGGCCGCAATTATCGGAATTTCAATCAAAGTAGGCTCAACGGTCCGTCGTTGCAGGGTATAGATGTGCAGGCTGATATTGGCGATGGATCCGCCGACCATCACCGCTACGGCTGGGTTGATTCCGGCCGTCGTGCGTAGCTCGCACAAAGGGCTCAACAACCGTGCTGAGAATTCTCACCTTCCCTTTCTTCAGCACGAGCGATGCGCATGGTGTGCTTCAAGTCGATGCGGGCAATGACAGCGTTTCGTTTGGTTCTGTCGCAAACTCGAAGCTGAGATGAGGAAAGGCTGCCTGCTCAAATTTTCACGCGGCCAGCATTTTGAACTGTTCGACAAGTGACGGTGCTGGATTGTGCGCGTATCTCGCCTGCCGTTTCCGCATCATGTGAACCATTTCAATGCCGTACAGGATAATCGCTGCGCAGGTGGTCGATTTGAAGCCGAGCATGGACCGGATCCGGCGCTTGATTCGCCGGTGGTCTTGCTCAATCCGGTTGTTCAGGTATTGGCTTTGCCGGATGCGGATCGGCTTCAGCGATCGTCGCGATTGATCCCGCAGCCTGTTCTCGCCATCGCAGGCAATGATTGCCTCGCAGTTCGTCTGGCTGCCATCAATGACGATGCGTTCCGGACGTCCATGGCGCTTCAGGGCCTTGCGGATGAAGCGCTTGGCAGCCTGCAGGTCACGGTTCTCGCTGAAGAAGAACTCGACCGTGTCGCCGACGCTGTCGATAGCGCGATAAAGAAACATCCAGCGGCCACGGACCTTGATATAGGTCTCATCGATGTGCCACTTGCCGGTGACGGCACGCTTTCGCCGGTTGAAGCGCTCGAGCAGCAGCGGCGAGAAATGCACGACCCAGCGGTGGATCGTCGAATGATCGACGCTGATACCGCGCTCAGCCAACATCTCCTCCAGATCGCGCAGGCTGAGATTGTACGCCAGGTACCAGCGGACGCACACCAGGATGACTGATTGGTCGAAGTGACGGCCTTTGAACATAACAAGGTCCCCTGAAAATCAGAGGGACTTCATGCTGGACACGGATTGCAATTCCGTTTGCGACAGAACC
>NZ_JBEBMH010000055.1:0-19759 GCF_040081985.1 Mesorhizobium yinganensis
CCGCGGATACCGCATCGCCCGACACGAAGCTCTCCTCGACAATCTGACGCTTCGCCTCCGCACTGAACCGGCGACGCCGGCCCGTGTCCACGATCTCCAGAAGCTTGAAATCATTCTTGGTCGTAGTGGTGTCCATACGACCTGTAATCATTCCTGGCGCCGATGTTCACAAGGCGGCACTCCTCGGAGGCGTACCCACCCGCGAAAGGTGGCACCGGAACAGCGCTCTGATTTCCTCTGTCGTTTGGATCGCAGGAGACTGCCCGATCCGGGGAACGGCTGCTCATTCGGATAATCGCACATGGGTGGAGGCGGAACGTAACCACCCGGTTGTCACCTTGTTCCAGACGGTAGAGCTTTTTCGCACCGACCCTCGGCGGATGTCTGTAGGTCCAGGCGCTCTCGACCAGCATGTGGCGAACCCGGCCGTTCCCCGCCTTGGTGATGCCGCCCCATTTGACTGTCTCGCCGGTCGATCGTTTTCCAGGAACGAGGCCGAGATATCCCATGAGTTGGGGCGGACTCTCGAACCTTTGCACGTCGCCGATTTCGGTGGCGAATGTTACGGCGACCATCAGTTCTACGCCGCGAAATGTCTGCAGCGCGCGCACGATCCCAGGTGGAGGAAAAACTCAGTGGCACGTCAGGTGCGCAACTACCGGGTGGACGACAAGTTGTCAGAAAAAGCGACATACTCGGTTCTTCCCGTAGTCCGCCTCCTATCATCGCCATTCAATTTCAAGCTAACGTCACAATGTTGGCACCATCCTCACTCCATCTTGGGCTTCCGCGCAGTTTTCGGCTGCGGGACGACACTCTAACCTTCGCTTGGCATCGCCGACTCGTCAACTTGGCGATGCCGTCGCAACAAGGGCAGTCCACTTTGTTCCGCGGCCCAATTCGCCTTGAACGCTTCCAGGTTTTTCACGAACTGCTCAACCTCCTCGACGCAGGAATAAAGGTCGAAACGATAGCATTCGCAACTTTGGAGCTTCGTGTAGAAATCGAAGTCTGCGGGCTCCATCTCGCGGAATTCACTTTCGTAAATCTCGATCGTCATGTTGCCTTCCACCTTCTTCCAAAGTGGGTAGAGCGTGTTGTGCATCCATACCGGCATGCCGATATGCACAATGTTAGGGCCGACGACGCGCCGTGCCAGTATCGGCTCTCCTTGCTTACATTTCTCGGGGTAGAAGAGGTAAACAAAGACATTGTCTTTGTTTACCAAGCCACGCGCTTCAGACCGGCGGATGGCCTTTGGAGTGTATTTATCGGAATTCCAGAACGACTTCAGCGATCCAGGAGCGCGATCCTCGATGTTTCTCCGAATATATACATTCCTATCTACAGTTGTATAAGGCGAGAATAAAAACAGATTAAAAACAACGTCCGGAAAGATCCGGATCAATTCCTTTGTCAGGATGATTGCGCCAGAACACGACTTGCTCGTTCCTACAAAATTCACGCGCTTGATAAAGTTCTTACTAATTATACTGGAGAGCAACTCTGTATTGGTAGAAATTCCCGTGAAATACCATCCCCCGACCATCTTCACGTTGTTTCTTCGATATCCGTGCAAGATATGCTTGTCATGCCCAAGGATAACGTCAACCTCTCCATTGTCGCTGTGGATCTCAACCGCAAACTTGCCGCTCGTACCATTTCCCTTCTCAAGACTCCGGTTCACAGAAACTTACCTTTCTCGTAGATGGTTTCTAGGAGCATTAAGTCTTCCGGAGTGTCAACGTTGACGCCGCGGTTCATTAAATAGGGAATCGTCTTCACCGGCAGGAAGGTCTTTTGCTCCCGAAGTGCCGTTGTGCTGACGACATACAATGCGCCGTTCAGCATATAGGCCGCGGGCAGCGCCTGACGCGGCACCTCGGATGATGTTCCTTCAAGAAACGGCTTGATGAAGCCGTCCTCGCCAATTATTTTCAACTTGTATGGATGTGGCTCTTCCAGCCGCGCTATAGACACCGCAGCGTCGGCTTGCAGCTCTCTAATACCAGTTATCATTGACTCAATATCGTGTGGATGCCGGATCGGGGCCGTGGGTTGCAGCAGGACGACATAGTCGTAGCACTCATCCAACCGCCCTAGAAGATCCAGCACAACATCAACCGTCTTGGCCGTGTCACTTGCTAGATACTGAGGGCGAAGTCCAGCGGATTTCGCGCCCGCCGCAACCGCAATGCAGTCATAGGCTTCGCTATCGCTCGAAATGTATACATCGGATACCATCGGACAATCCTTTGCCACGCGCACTGCCCATTCGAGTAGTGTGGCGCCGCCGATCTTCGCAATGTTCTTGTCCGGTAAACCCTTGGATCCTGCGCGCGCCGGGACAATAGCCAATACCTTCAAATACAATACTCCGTGCTTCCTAATTTTCCGCCGGGGGCGTCATTGGTGTCGACGCGCTTCAGGAGGAAAGGCGTCTCCATGTCCACGTCCTCGTTGACGCCCCTGATCATGGTTAAACCAAAGGCGAAGCCGTAGCCTGCAGAAATTTCGGCAACGGTTCGTGATACCGCCTTGGGTCCGCCGAACGGATAGGAAATGGAATGAATGGACTTGGTGCCACATTGCTGGCGCAGGAAGTCCAAGCTAGCCCCCGTGTCCTGGCGAATGCCCTCCGTGCTCAGTGTCGCAAGCGGCAGATGGGCATCTCCGTGCGCACCGAGATAGTCAAGGGAGCTCAGCGTCATGAGATCCTCTGCATCCATGTAAAGACTTGCAGAGTAGGCTGGCTCGTCCGCGATCTCGGCAAAAAACGCTCGCACGATGCGGTCCTTCTCATCTGCGGTTAGGATGAAGTTGAGCAGATACTTCAAGCGCTTGGACTCCGGCGGATCGTAGCGGTAGAGACGGTCGATGTCTTCGGGATAGGTGACAGCAGACAAATCGATTCGTTGACTGATAAGGTCAAAAAGCTGAATATCTGTGACGACCGACCTTATGTAGTGCAGTTTGTGGACGTCGGCCACCACATGGTCCCGGATAGGGGCGGTCGTCACGTAGAATGCGGCCGGAACCCCTTTACGCTGCAACAAGTCGAGAGCGGCCATCTGCTCCTTGAGCCCGTCATCGAATGTCAGGAGGCAGAAGTTGCCATCCCGCCGGTTGCCGGCTGTCATCGCAGCGAGTTCAGCGGGTGCAATGAACTGGTAGTGGCGTGAAAGGCAGTCGACCTGTTCCGCCAGTTGGCACACGGTTCGCGGGTATATTCCTCCTGCGTAGGTTTCCTCCCGGATGTAGTGAAAATTAACAATCAGAAGTTTCATGCGGGGCTTTCCCTATCTTCTCAAGATAGGCCGGGTTGGGTCTATCCAAGTCGCAATCGGCTTTGGTGATATGCAGGCTGCTAACATCCAGTCCGCCGGGCCGAATTCCTTCTTTGAGGTAGCTGATCAGCGAGTAGGATTTCGAGGATTTCACTTCCAGCGGGTTATAAAGATACGCGAGGTCGATGAAATCGCGCAGGTCGAGACACGGTATGAAGCCAGCCCTGGTCAAGGCGGTATTCAATGCGCCGTTGCTAGAAAAGAAGTCGATGAAGTCGATGCCGTGATCAAAAGCGAAATCGTCAAGTGCATCCACGATGGACGGCGTCGGCAGTTTGGTGAACAGAATGTCTGTCGTGATCATAACCTTGACGCCGGCAACTTCCTCGATCCGATAAACCAGTATCGTCCCGTGGTCCCCACGCAGCGCATGATAGTGGTGAATTGGGTGGTTTTTGTAACGCCACATCAGATTACCGGGCGAGCGATCAAATCGGTCAATCCAATGTCCTTCTATCTCTGCAATATCGATCGAAGAGAATGATTGCCGGCTTCTCCGACCGGCAGGAGAGATCTTGTACACTTTGGGAATCACCGCATCGACCTTCCCGAGTGCCGCTACTTTGTTGAAATCGTATATCCTCAGGAGCCGCGGCACTTCGCGGACGAAGTTGAAGCCCATCCGCATATAGGCTCGCACGGCATCCGTCGTAATGTTGGCGCCGTAGGCGATTTCGAAATTTGTCTTCACGAGCTCGAGCATCCCCTTGGCGACGCCGGTACCCCGGCACTCCTCCTTGACGATCCATGTCGTCAATTCAGCGCCGTTCAATCGTTCGCCGCTGGCGTTGAATACCCGTTTGTTCAAGCCAAGAAAGCCAACGATCTCATCACCCAACAGGGCGACCACGCAATAGTCCTTGCCCTCACCCCCGATTGGTTCAAGAAACTGCCATCTGTAGAAATGTCGGTCAGACAGGACCGTCGGCCGTAGCCAGTGCGTGGCGATGAAACCTGCGATCTGATCGACCGAGAGCCCTAGATTGCATGCGAAATCAACAATTAAACGACGGGACATGATCCTCCTGTTCACAATCAGTAGGCAAGCGTCTTGTGGAACTTCAGATCGAAAGCGGCCAATGCGTCCGCCGCCGTCTTTCCGGCATGACCGTTCCCATAGATTGGCTCGGAGGCATAATGCCCATGCGCGATCTGTTTCAAAGCGTACGCTTCAATTTCAGCCGCATTGTGCCCGCAGTCAACGACGTTCTGCCCGCGCTCTCGTGCGGTCTGACGGGAGCCGATGTTGACGACCGGAACACCCAGAAAAGCACATTCACGTATGCCAACACTCGAATTACCAATGAGGCATGCTGAATTTTTGATGAGGCGAAGAAAGTCTTCCGGCTCCATGTTCTTGAAGAAGCGCGCCTTGTCTAGATCGTACTCTTCGCGGTGATGACGAAGGCTGCTTGACATGCTTTCCCCGCCGAGATCCACATTCGGCCAGAACCAGAATGTTGGTATGTCCAATGCAGTTACGGCTTTGATTGTTTCCTCGATCTGGACTCGCGAATGCATTTCCTCAGTAGTCACGGCGTGCTGCATCACTACGATATATTTACCTTCTGGAGCTATCTCTGCGCCGACCCCGCCATATTTCTCAATGGGATTGAAGTCGATTGCTGGTTTTTCGAGCACGGCGCGGGCGATATCCATCGAAGGACAGCCGGTATTCAAGATAGATGAGGCATGCTCGCCCATCTTCAGCACGCGCTGTCTTGCCGATTCACTAGCAACCAGATGAAGATCCGCAAACTTGGTATTCGCGTGCCGTACTTTTTCGTCAATGCTCCCGGTCACTTCGCCGCCTTGGATGTGTGCGAGTGGGATGTTTTGGTACGAAGCAGCGATAGAGGTCGCGATCGTTTCGAACCGATCGGCAATTGTCACGACGATGTCGGGCTTGAGGTTTTGGAAAGCAGTAGCAAGCTCCATGATGGCAAGACCGGTCGTCTTCGCCATTGAGGTGGGTGCAGCACCTGACAGAAGATTGTAGATTCGCTCACAGATAGTAAACCCATCCTTTTCCGCAATCGATCCCACGTCACCATACTTGTCCAGCAACGCCGATCCCGCAAGCACGAGCTGAAGCTCCAGGCTGGCGTGCATCTGAATGGCATGGAGCATTGTCTTGACGCGGGCATAGCTTGGCCGTGCTGTGATGACAACGCAAATCTTCCTCTTACGCACCTACATTATCCTCCCGCAAAAAACTCCAGCTGTCTAAGTCATACTTGAGTCTTTTTCCCACAACGCGCATGTATTCTTTCGCCGGTATTCCATACCCGGCCGGCTTCTTGGCCTCCAGAACATCAAATGTCAGAACGGCGCCCGCCTTCAATTCCCGATTGACGGCAAGCGACTTGCCGAACACCTTTCTCAATGATTCAAACCTCGAGTTGTCAGCTTTTTCTGTGCCATGCCCCATAGCAGACTCAATGAAACGAACGCCCTCCGCCAAGTTCTTGACCTCGTCAACAGAAAGCGAAGAGCTGCTGTCTGGGCCGAACATCCTCTTATCAAAGATGATATGAAATTCTAGGACAGACGCGCCCAACGTCGCAGCAGCGAGGCAGGGATAAATAACCCCGGAATGGTCCGAGAGCCCAACGGGCAGATCATACCTCTCGCGGAGCGAGTCCATGACGCGCAACCCGATGTCCTCGGCCTTGGTTGGGTAGCTCGTGCAGCACTGCAGGACCGTCAACTTGTTTCCGAAGAGCCGCAAGAAGTTCACGGCACTGTCGAGCTCGGCTAGATCACTCATCCCGCTCGACAGAATGATGTCCTTGCCGGTGCGTGCAATCTTTTCAAGCATGAGAAAGTTGGAGACTTCACCGGAACCAATCTTGTATTTCGTGACGCCGACCTCTTCGAGAAGATCGACAGCGGCGTTGGAAAAGGGCGAACTGATGAAATCCAGTCCTGCCTTGTCGCAATGAGCCTTAATTCCGCGCCATTGCTCAAGCGTGAACTCCATTCTCTTCCAATAGTCGTATCGCGTCTCGTCCGCATAGCTGAAGCGCGTTCGAAACGGCTCATGAATGCTGCTCTCGGCCTCTGCGATATGGGTCTGAAACTTGATTGCATTGACGTCGATGCCAGCCAGTGCATCAATGAACGAATGCGCTATACCGAGGCTTCCATCGTGAGCCTGTCCGACTTCAGCGACTAGATAGCAACCTGCACAACTCATACGATCATCCTTTTGCGTTCTGTTCTGCGCCCTCCCCAAGGAGGCGTTGGAACATGGCCTTAATATCTGTCTTTGCATAGGCACCCGTCCTGGATCTCCTTACAGACAAATCCAGCTTCGCAGCTTTGGAAAAGAATCCGGCTGCCGTCTTTATGTGGAAAAAGCTGCCGTTGTCGACCTCCCGTGTATAGTTCTTGTAACCCTTGTCGCCGAAAACAAAGTTGTAGAGTCCTGAATAGTCCGCTTCGATCGCTACGGTCGACCCCTCAGAAACCGCGATGTCGGTGTACTCAAAGAGCTGCGCCAACACGATCCGGTCAAAATAGGGGCCGATCAGCACGTTGTCATGTTGCGTCACTGCGAAGTCATTTAATGTGAACCTTTTTCCCTTGGGATGGTGGCGAACGATCCACAAGTAATCCGCTGGCGACTGGCGTATCAGATCTTTGAATATCAGCGGAATGTCTTTCTGGTTCTGTAGGACCAGGAGGATCCTAACCCGGTGTTGTGAGAATTTCTCTTTGTATTGTTCGTCTAAGGAGGGCGTAAGTTCGAGCTGACGTGCCAGCCAAGGGAAACCGGTCACAACAGCGGAATGCTTGGCACCCTTGAAAACCTTCTTGATTGAATCGGCTTCCTTTTGGCCCCAAACAAAGAATTTATCGACAACTGCCTGATAACCTTCAGGTGGCATTTCCTCCCAATTGTTGTACAGTGGATTGTACCCCACCTGAATGCCATGCTGGATGTCGACGGTTTGGATTCCAAGGTGATGCGCGGCGGAGATTAATGGCGAATGGTAGTGAAACCCATTTAGAAGCACAAACCGCGGATTGACTCTTTGAAGAAGTTGTATGTAGTAGTCGCGCGTGTGCATTTCCCAGTTTATGAACCGCCGAAAGATTGGGTGGGTGTAGTGAAGTGATGGTATCCTACGATTGAGCCGCTTTAAGAGCCCCACGGGATAACTCATTCGCAAATGATCTTGGCGGGGTGACGGAACGGGCGCCATCACGTACTGTACTTTGTGATAATAACTGAAGGACCGATCGAGGTGTGGAGACTTAACGCGAAGCATTTCCATCTTCAGAACAGAACCTACCTCGGCTGCAATTTCGTAAAACGGGTCACTCACGCGATGGTAGTATCGTCCATCTGGTAGGAGCACTTGTTCAGAAGCGTTCGTGACCACCATGAACAGGAAGTCGACCTTATATTCCTCCGGCCTCATCTCATCGATATCCAAGGCCTTATATTGTTCCTTGAGTTGACTGCGTGTGGCCAGTGGAACGTCCTCCAAGCGTCCGCGCTGCATGATTTCCGGCGGCATGATCGCCTTGGATCTCTTACCTCGGCCAAGCCCGTAAAGCTGTACCCACAGCCGTTGCCGGAAATGAGGCCACAGATACTCGTCGCCCAGTTTCAGTTCGTTTACGTTCGCCTTCGAGGCGAAGTGAGTAAGATCTTCGAAATAACTTTCAAGCGTCTTTTCCCCACTCTTCTGCGTTCTGAGGGAAATCAGCGACAGTAGTCGCCGAACAACACTCCTCAGTCTTTTTATGATGGATTTCACTTTTTTCATGGAGCGGCGTCGAGATAGCTCATCCGAGATAGAGGCGAAGTCGTCTTAAATGGAACATCCATTTCCTTAATCTGCTAAATCTTCTCTTTCTAGGATGGACGTATGGAAAGCCAATTTTGTCATAATACACTTTGACCGGCACTAGCGCACCCTGTCCGCGTTGCTCGTCTAGGGTCCTCAACCTTGCCGTAACGGCCCCGACAAACGATTCCGGAATGCAACCGTTCTCTTGAAGCCAAGAGGCTGCCACATTGGGAATTTTGTCATCTTTAAGGTCTTGCAACGAGGCGAACAATCCGCTGCCGATAAAGCAGGTGTTGCCCATGTGGGTTCCAATGCCAAAGTCACTGACAACAGCAACTCTCTTTCCCATTGATAATGCTTCGAATATAACCGTCGATGCGATAGAAATACATAGATCCATCTTTGGAAGAATGTCCTCAACGCTTTCTTTTGAAAAGACAACGTTGGGAGGATGAGGTTTGACTGTCCTATTCCAGATTTTTTTGAAGCTGTACCTTTCACTTTCCGAATTTGTGTGCCGCACCCACCCTGCGTCGCGCAGTTTGATAACGATGTTTCTTGTAGGGTGAGCTCGCGCATAAGCTGCGAGCTGATGCGCGAGATGGGTCTTCGGCCGCGGATATGAGGGTCTTCCAACCTGCTCCACAAAGAGGACGCTTTTTGGAGGCCTATTTTCGGGTTGGGCATCCGGCGGATCATTCTTTCGAAGGTAACCCGTCAAGACCAGAGGAGCTTCGTCTAACTGGAATTCCTTGGAAAGTTGCCGGAAAAACGTCATGTCCCGCTTCGAATTAACGCATATCACGTCAGCACCCTGCCTGCAAAGGAAGCCGTGCGAATCGCCTGGTTCCACAAGACCGTTAAATCCGGCAATGATAAGCGGTCTAGTGGGAAACTCATGCCGTCGATCGGCAATCGCGCTCAAAGCTTTGAGAACCTGGCGGCCACCCAAGGCGACGATGATATAATCGTATTCGAACAGCAAGGGGCCATTGAGAATGGGGTCCAGATCTTTGTATTGCTTTTCTATGTAGCTCGAAGGAATATATTTTTTTCGGAGCGACGCAGGTATTTCTTCAAACATGATGGTAATTTCGCACGAATTCTGAAAATAAGCTGCGAGGGAGGCGCCCCATTTCACTCTTGAGTCTAGATCAGAAAGTACGAGAAGCTTACGTTTTCCTTTGTTTTTCTCTATCGGACCAGGAGCAACGGCGATTGCCTCTAGCCCCTTGTTGGTGTCGACAATCCCATTGTTTTTGAGCATGTCGTGCTCGGCAATCCTGAAGGCTCTGTGATCAAGCAGGGGGGATGAATGCCGCATCACCGACTGTTCCTGACCTGCGCGACAAGATAGAACCCTATACGATCAATGCGACCCTCACGTGGGTATGCCACTTGATCCACCTCTTGGAAGCGGCAAGAGACATGGCGGAAGCCGTTATATCGCCGTGCACAAAAATGCAATCCGGCCAGAATCTTGGACAGGTCGAATGTCAGTCCAGTGTAATTTGCGGGTCGTTGCGGAAAAAAAGTCGTGCCATCTTCGAAGAGGGCCAACCTGAAAACCTTCCAACGATTACAAAGCTTTCTGAACAAAGGTAGGGCTGACGCCTGGCGAAGGAAAGCGAACGCCTTGGCGTTGAGGCATTCCCAGTCCTTGGTTAGGGTATCGGTTGCGGTTCTAGCCATGTGCATTCAACTGCGTAGCGCTTCGGCCAGCGCGGCGAAACCCTCGATATGAGGGAGCGCTTGAAGATTTCGACATTGTAGCTTGGCGACGACTTTCTTGCCCCAGCACGCCACCGTTGCAGTTTCGTATACCGTCCGCCTAAATCAGCGCGCATCAAGAGTCTGGCGCGCCGATAAGAGCGTGAATTGCGTACATTTATTGCCCGTACCGTAGCCATGCGAGTTAGGCAACTCTCTTTTGAGCTTTGAGGTTCTGTCTGAGGATGATGATGTGGCGGGGCACGCCCATGAATCCGGGTTAATGCGTGCCGAACTGATACGGTGGATGCCGTGTTGTCACGTAAACCGTGTATCAGCATTTGCGGCATAGGGACGGCGGCATGATGATGCCTGCCATCAGCTCCAAGCACCATCGTTTCCCGCCGCAGATCAGCGCCCCGCGGTTTGGCTCTACTGCCGGTTCCCCTTGAGCCTGCGTCCGGTCGAGGAAATGCTGCTGGAGCGCGGCATCGTGGTCTCCTACGAAACGATCCGCCGCTGGGGCAGGAAGTTCGGACCCGATCATGCCCGCCGCTTGCGCCGCAAGCCGCCGAGCCGCGATGACATCTGGCGCCCGGATGAAGTCGTCATCACCCTTGCTGGCCGAAAACACTGGCTAGGGCGCGCCGTCGATCAGGACGGCTATGTTCTCGACGAGATCGTCCAGAACCGCCGCAACGCCAAGCCGGCCAAGCGATTGCTGACGCGCCTATCGAAGAAACAGGGCGTTCCACCGAAGCGCATGATCACCGACAAGCCGCGCTCGTATGGAGCGGCCAGGCGTCGGGTGATGCCGGACGTCGAGCATCGGTCACACAAAGGATTGAACAACCGCGCCGAGAATTCCCATGTGCCGCTGCGAAAACGAGAGCGGCTGATGCGGGGCTACCGATCGCCAGGACGCCAGCGGCGTTTCGTCTCCATCTTCTCGGCCCTGCGCAGCCTCTTCGTTCCACCTCGCTCAAAACGCTCCGCTCTCGCCACACATATTCATCGCCCGCAGGCCATGGCGGAGTGGAAAGCCGTGACCGTGGTCAGCTGACAACAGCGCCCCAGGTCCCAGCCCGTTCATAACCAGACAACGTGACATCGCCCCTTGTACTAATAGGGGATCATGATAAGGCCGTAGTTGACAATGCAGCATGTGAGGGAAGGGGACCTTCAATTAGGTGACATCCAACTTCTCATGCAATTCGATAGTCGCCTGGATGACGAAATGTAAGTCCGTGTAGAATAGGTATGATTCTGACGGAGTAATCTTTAGTACGCCCACTCTATGTTGAGAGAAATATGATGAAAGAGAGATGGCATGACATTTACGAGACTCACCCGTCCTGAAGGAAAAGGTCCCCTTATTCTGAAGGGCGACCAAGCCGTAGTCGTTTTTGACGCCCATGAAAAGACCGTCGTTCGTACGACGGCTGGTACTGAAAATATCACCTTCGTCGTAACGGAAGGGGCCAGCCATGTTGTGGATCAACTCTCTGCTTCCGGCATTACGTTCATCGCGGTCACCCGTAGGAGCGACAACCGGAGTCTCTTTATCAATGTCGGGCAGATTGTCGGCGTTTATGAACGCACCGGAGTAACGATAATTCGGACCACCGCTATCGGGGAATACGCTGAATATCCCGTCTCAGAATCAGTCGACTCCATAGAGGTCATGCTGGCTGCAAACGATTCCCAGCGCCCCGCTTCGACATCAACTGTCAACGCTCTGCTCAGGAAGCAGTAACTTGTAGCTCAACATGTAATTTTTCTAATGCCGCGGCAGCGTTTGGGTCACGTCGCCAGGCATCCAATGAATAGGGCGGCGCTCATACGCTGTGGCGTCCAAACGACTGGATTGGGCTGCCAAGGCGGCGACACTGAGGGTCTATGCACTGCCTGAACCTGCCCTGCTATCTAAGTAAGTTAGCCGTGATTGAACACATTCTCTGACGACGTTAAGGCGGAAATGGTGAGAGAGGTGATCGCTCAACAACGAGGTTAGCCGAAGTAATGCCCTGTCCAAGTCGGCCTTCGTTACAGAGCCTGTAGACGTCAGTTGGTTGCTTGCCGGTCCTGAGTTGTAAAATGGTCTAGTTAAAACGCGCTCGCTTGGAGTGCAGGTAATCGAACATGAACGTCGGTTGGGCTTGTTCCATGAATCAATCACGGAGAACAACTACATTGACGGCGATACGGATACTAACCGTGATCGGCACGCGGCCTGAGGCCATCAAAATGGCCCCTTTAATCCAAGCGCTAGCAAATGACGGCCACTTCTCTTCTGGTACTTGTGTCACAGGGCAACACCGGCAGATGCTGGATCAAGTACTTTCCCTTTTTAATCTCGTGCCCGATTTCGATCTGAACATTATGAAACCGGGACAAGATCTCACTGATATCACAGCTGCGATCCTTACGGGGTTGGGCGAGGTGTTCACCCGGTTCCGGCCCGATTTGGTACTCGTTCACGGTGACACGACGACAACATTGGCGACAACGCTGGCTGCGTACTACCGAAAAATCTCGGTCGGCCATGTAGAAGCAGGTCTGCGTACGGGCAATCTCTATTCGCCTTGGCCAGAAGAGGCTAATCGTAAACTTACCAGTGCGCTGGCCGCGCTTCATTTTGCACCAACCGAAAGCTCACGCAGGAACCTTCTCCGTGAGGGTGTGGAACCCTCTAGCGTCCATGTCACCGGTAACACAGTGATTGATTCGCTCTTGCATGTTGCCTGCAAACTTGAGCTTGAAAATCATCGTCGCGACGAACTTGAGCGACGTTTCGACTTTTTGGATAGATCGAAGAAGCTAGTCCTCGTCACCGGTCATCGCCGAGAAAGCTTCGGCGGTGGCTTTGAGAGGATTTGTTACGCGTTGCGCGAAACGGTGGAAGCTTTTACCGACGTAGAGGTGCTCTACCCAGTCCATCTTAACCCTAATGTACGTGAACCCGTGAAAAGACTGCTCGGCAACGTTCAAAGGGTTCACCTGATTGAGCCCGTAGACTACTTGCCATTTATCTATCTGATGAACAGAGCTCATCTGATCTTGACTGATTCTGGTGGAATTCAGGAAGAAGCCCCTTCGCTCGGTAAGCCCGTGCTGGTCATGCGTGATACTACGGAGCGCCCCGAGGCGGTCGAAGCCGGCGTCGTCAAACTGGTTGGCACCGATGTCGCTAAGATCGTGAACGAGATAGGCCTTCTTTTGCGCGACTCCGATGCCTACCGACAAATGAGCGTTGCACAGAATCCATACGGCGATGGTATGGCGTGTGGACGTATTATCAATGCACTGACCGCCAAACTGGGGGATTGGTTAATAGTATGACCTTCGAAAAAATTTCGCTCATCGGTCTGGGTTATATTGGGCTTCCTACTGCAGCTGTATTTGCCTCCTGTAAAAAGAAGGTGATTGGCATCGACATCGATGCGCAGACGGTGGAAGCCGTCAATCGCGGCCAGATCCATATCATGGAGCCGGATTTGGACATCGTCGTGCACGCTGCCGTAACCGAAGGTTGGTTACGCGCCTCCACAGTGCCGGAACCAGCCGACGCCTTCCTGATAGCCGTTCCCACCCCATTTAAGGACGACCACCAGCCTGATTTGAGTTACATCGAAGCCGCCACCCGAGCGATTGCTCCGGTACTGAAGTCTGGTAACCTTGTAATCTTGGAATCAACCTCACCGGTTGGCGCGACTGAGGCGATGGCCGATTGGCTGGCTATAGCGCGACCGGATTTGACCTTCCCGCAAACCCATGGCGGGGCCTCTGACATCCGGGTTGCTCATTGCCCTGAACGAGTCTTGCCCGGTCACGTGCTGCGAGAGTTAGTTCAGAATGACCGTGTGATTGGTGGCATGACGCCACAATGCTCTCAGGCTGCGGTTGCGCTCTACCGGACTTTCGTGGAGGGAGATTGCATCGTGACGGACGCCCGTACCGCCGAGATGTGCAAGCTCACCGAGAACAGCTTCCGTGACATCAACATTGCCTTTGCCAATGAGCTTTCGATAATCTGTGAGCGATTGGGAATCGACGTATGGGAGTTGATTCGACTGGCCAATCGCCATCCGCGAGTGAATATCCTGCAACCCGGTCCTGGAGTGGGTGGGCACTGCATCGCAGTCGACCCTTGGTTCATCGTAGCTAGCACCCCAAAAGAAGCTCAGCTTGTGCGCACGGCTCGTCAAGTCAACGATGCGAAGCCAAGCTGGGTGGTGAATAAGGTCCTGCATACCATTGGTGATTTTCTACTCGCAAATCCTGACAAGAACGCACGTAGCATCACCGTAGCCTGCCTCGGATTGACATTTAAGGCGAACATAGATGATCTTGGCGAAAGTCCCGCGTTAAGTATTGCCGAAACACTGGTGCGGACGTTCGAAGGCACCACGCTATTGGTGGAGCCTAACATCAGTGAACTTCCACCTAGACTTGCCGATCAACGGAAGGCTGACTTCGACTTCGCGATCGACAACGCCGACATTTTAGTGCTGTTGGTTGCTCATGATAGCTTCAAAGATATAAGACGGAAGGTTCGACCTGGTCAGACCCTCTTCCTTGCCGCAGCGATTTCCTGACGCCACAACGGCAGAGAAGTGGGTGCAACCCTGCGTGTCCTAATGGACGGAATCTGACACATGGTTCTCACGATTGACGGCGGCGATGAGATCGTCGGGGTCAGCAGTCCAGACGAACGGCTTGGGTTGTCGGTTGTGCTTGGTGATGCAGCGATTGATGGCGGTTTGCAGGTCGACGACGGAATGGAACAGGCCACGCTTGAGACGGTGTTTCGACAGCATTGCGAAGAAGTCCTCGCAGGCGTTGAGCCAGGAACACGAGCGCGGCGTGAAGTGGAAAGCGAAGCGCTGATGGCGGTCGAGCCAAGCGCGCACCGTGGGGTGCATGTGGGAGGCGTAGTTGTCGAAGACGACGTGCGCCGCTTGCCGGCTCGGCGTCGACAGCGTTGAGGAAGCGGATGAACTCTTGATGTCTGTGACGCGGCATGTTCCCCCCAATGATGGTGCCGTCAAGCACGTTGAGGGCAGACGAGACCGTGTCGTTGGCGCAGTGCTCGACGCAGGTGAGGTGAAGGATGCCAAGGTCAATGCCGAGATCGTCAACGCTCCGATCGGACCGAGCTATTCTTCGCGTTGCCTGAGTTGGTTGTCGAACGAACTTTCGTCTGACTCTTTCGTTGTCGACGGGTCACCAAGAACTGGAATTGCCTCAAGGCTACGAGCGCTCACCTTCCTCAAATTCGCTTCCATCCACACGTTCGGAAAGTTACGCAACCCTTCAGAGAAATTTCTGATAGGTTTCAAGGCTTGACTCTCCTGGCATCCAACGAATGAATAAACTCGAAACCAGCTCGTTCGGGGTCTCTGTGACAGGTCAACATCCCTATAAGAACCTTCCCGACTGGGCGGATTGGCGCCGGTCGGTCGCCGATCGGAACATGTTCCACATCGTCGACCTATGGCAACCGCGATTCAATATCACCAAGTCGATGCGGATTGTCACGTTTGGGTCCTGCTTCGCTCAGCACATTGGTCGCTCCATGAAGGAACGGGGGTTCTCTTGGCTGAACTGCGAGCCGCCGCCCCCCGGACTTTCGAAGGAAAACGCCAAGAAGTTTAGCTACGATATATTTTCGGCGCGAACGGGCAACATCTACACATCCTCCCTGCTGAAGCAGTGGACCGAATGGGCGGCGGGCATCAAAACGCCTCCGCAGGAGGTGTGGAAAAAGCAGGGCCGGTTTATTGACCCATTCCGCCCTCGCATTGAGCCGGATGGATTCGCTTCGATGGATGAATTGACTGCTAACCGAGCGGTCACGATCGACCGCTTTCGGCAATGTATGGAGAGGGCGGACGTCTTCGTATTCACGCTGGGCCTGACGGAGAGCTGGTTCAACAGGAGCGGGGGTTACGAGTATCCACTATGCCCTGGAACCGCTGCGGGCGCCTTCGACGAGGCCGAGCACGTTTTCGTCAATCAGGAATATGAGGCAGTTCGATCGACCCTCATCGAAGCCCTATCGATTATGCGCTCCGTGAACCCATCCCTCCGGTTCCTGCTCACTGTTTCTCCTGTCCCATTGGTGGCGACGAACGCTGGCCGACATGTTCTCGTTTCGACAATGGCCTCGAAGTCAATTCTTAGAGCGGTTGCGGACAGCGTGGCGGGCACAACGATCGAACCTCTCTTTGATCGAGCAAAATCGAAAACTAGATGGAGAGACTGGGCTTTGTACGGCCAGCATGAGATCTCGGACGGAGCCGTGAATATGCGGTCTCCAGGCAGCAACCCGTTTTACGGCATCAAGAGCAGAATACCGCTTAGCGTAATCAAGGGTGACCGGGTGACTGTCAGGATCGAGACCGATTGTGACACGCCTATCGCCGTGTATGTTTCGCCGAACCCTACGACGCGTAGAGACAGCGTAAGTGCCTCTCTCCCTGTGAAGACCGGCGTAGCGAAGGTTGATTTCGTCGTCGGATGGACAGGAAGCGCGACAATCTGGGTTGGCCCAGAACGGAAGACCGTCCCTGTGAAGTTTGGAGCCGCTGATGTTTTGCGACAATCCAATGTGGACGGCGTCGTAGACTACTTCCCGTCCTACGAGATCATTCTCCTGCCTTCGGAGGCGTCTTCTTTGAGCGCGACGGACGAGAGGTCAGTCCCTATGGGGTGAACTTCGTGATGGACCATTTCTTCACCGGGCTTAGCGGGGACGCGGCGACGGTTACCGCAACCAAGAAAGGAGATGACTTCGACGTTATCTGTGACGAACTGATCCTCGGCAGCTTTTCAAGAGCTGCAGAATGACCATCCATATAGTCGGAACCTCGCATGTTCTCCCTTTTCGGCAGTTCCTCGTCCACACCGGCAAGAACATCGGATTCAAATGGTATTTCTCCAATAACTCCAACTATCCAGAAGGCGATTTTATCTGGACCGCAGACGGGCTTTCTCACACCGCCGAAAGCGTATCTGGTGTCTGGGCGAAAATGTCAGGCCGTAGATCAATCCCTATTCATTCGAGCGACACGGTGGTTGCATTCGGATTCGACGACAGGTTTGACCGCTATGCATTCCTCGCCGGGAAAGCTGATCACGTATCCAGCGCCTGCCGCAGCCAAACCTTGGAGGACTTGGTAGCGGCGTCTGCCGCGTTGCGTATGATCGCGCTGGTCCGAGAAAACCAACCGGAAGCGAAATTGGTGATGGTGGAACCACCGCTGTTGTCTCGCAGCGAACAGGTCAAAAAGTTTATCGATGGCCTCGTGTTAAAGCAACGCCTGCAGGAACTGTGCAACCAGCATGCGGCAATCGCAATGAGATATGGCGCTATTTACACACGGCAGTCTGTAGAGACGCTTCGGGTGGAAGGTGATTATCTTTACACGTGCGACGAATATCTTGCGGCGGATGGCTTCCATTGGGGCCCGAGTGGCATCGATGTCGTTTTTCGCGATATGATGCCGGCCTTGAGCTTATTATAGCCATCTCTGATGTTAGGATCGCTCGCTGGATCATTCTACGATATGATCGCGCCGAGATAGATTTGAGATTCTTGCGTTCAAGGAGGGTTTCTCCGTAACTCGGGTTGCGAAGCTCGAAATCACAGGAGTGCGTATTCCGACGAAGCCGGCCGGTAATTCCGATCAATTGCCGGCCAGCCATTCCGATTTCATTCGTCGCCCGTGAACTATCCACAAGCCATTCATCTGACTTTGTAATCTGTGAGTACGGTAAGTTTGGAATTGGAGGCCTCGAAATACCTCGCCCTTGACGGCCCGAGATGATTCACTGTCCCGGTAATTTGGGGGGAGGGAATGGATGCGGGGACAGGCGGGGTTTTGGGACATTGACGAGCGGTATCTTCGACTGAGCGAGGCCGGCGATCCGCTGGAAAAACTGAATGCCGTAGTGCCGTGGGAGGTCTTCCGGAAACCACTGGCCAAGGCGCTGAAGCGCTCGGACGGCGCGAAGGGCGGCCGGCCGCCTTACGATCCAGTAATGATGTTCAAAATCCTGGTGCTGCAGGCGCTCTACAGCCTGTCGGATGACCAGGCCGAATTCCAGATCATGGACCGGCGCACCTTTGGCCGGTTCCTTGGTCTTTTGGATGCTGGCGACAGAGTGCCGGACGCCGAGACGATCTGGCTGTTCCGGGAGCACCTGACGCAGGCCCGCGCGGTGGAGAACCTGTTCGCCCGCTTTGACAAGCACCTCACCAAGGCCGGTTATCTTGCCATGGGCGGGCAGATTGTCGACGCCAGCATTGTTGCGGCACCGAAACAGCGCAATACCGACGCCGAGAAGGCCGACATCAAGGCAGGCAAGGTACCGGACGCGTGGAAGGACAAGCCCGCGAAACTGCGGCAGAAGGATCGCGACGCGCGTTGGACGGTGAAGTTCTCGAAGGCCAAGGCGGCCGAGGATGGCAAGCCGCAGCAGCGCGACATCGCCATTCCCGCCTTCGGCTATAAGAACCATATGTGGACAGCCCCCTTCTCGCAAGATTGTCGAGCTTTTGATCGGATCGCTTGCGATCATATGTCCGGCCTATGGGCGCGATCACACATGATCGCTGGCCAAGATGGTTTCCGCGACGCGAGTCCCCAACACGCCGGCGGCCTGTAGCGGCCGATGGTTCTTTCGGAGTGTCTCGCGTCTCGGATCGATCGATCACACCACCTACCTCTTCTCTTGCAAGTTCCGGCCTCAGCTCAGCACGATAGCGGTAGAAGCGCTCCCCGTAGCTGTCTGATCTTCATGCGGCGGGTGCCAAGGCAAGCATCGCAGCATTTTTCCTGTAGGGCTCACCCGTCACCATCATCTTCCAAGCGATGCGGGCAATCTTATTGGCCAAAGCCACGGCCGAGCACGTCTTCGCGCAGCAGAAATCCAGGATGGGCTTATTCATCCGCGCTATCGGCATCGCCCGCGCCAGGACGAAGATCGGCATGGCCAATCTCGTTTACAATCTCACCCGCTTCGTCTGGCACGAGGGGAGAACTGCGTCCACTTGACGGCGAGAGCGGCGAAGGCCGCCGCCGCGACGCCGAAATCTGCAACCAGCATCAGCCACAACGACCGAAATCGGAACCAACAGCGCACATCGCGGCCATACCGGTCCGCAAAACGTCGGTAGTTCGAGGCGTCCGGATGCAGGATAGGCGGTGTTTGATGGCTGTTTTCTTGCAATTTGGTTTTCGATTCCCTTGTAGGCCGAGGCGCGATTCACTGGCGATATCGCGGTGCATCGGAGCCATGGGATGGGCAAGCCACGCGAATTGGACGAGACGGGAGAGCAGGATTTGTTCCGCTCGCGGCTCGACCAGATCATCAACATGAATCACGAACTGGTGCGGCTGGCGCGGGCGATTGACTGGCCGGTTCTGGAGGCGCGTTTCGGCTCGGTCTATTCGGATGGACCGGGCATGCCGCCCTTGCCGACGCGGCTGATGGCGGGGCTGGCGATCCTCAAGCACACGTTCGACCTGTCGGACGAGGCGCTGTGCGCGCGCTGGGTGGAGAACCCCTATTTCCAGTATCTCACTGGCGAGGCGTTCTTCCGCCACGACCTGCCATTCGAGCGCTCGTCGATGACGCGCTGGCGTCAGCGCATGGGCGAGCAGCGGATGACGGCGCTGCTTCAGGAAAGCCTGGCCGTCGCGGTCAGGACCGGCGCGATGAAGCCGGTCGACACGCGCCAGGTGATCATCGACACCACCGTGCAGCCCAAGAACGTGATGTTGCCGACCGACGCCAAGCTTCTCCACCGGGCGCGCGAGCGGCTGGTGCGGCTGGCCGGGAAGGTGGGGCTGGACCTGCGCCAGAGCTATGTGCGGGTGGGCAAGCTGG
>NZ_JBEBMH010000056.1:0-18297 GCF_040081985.1 Mesorhizobium yinganensis
CCGCGGCCACAACGCACCCGACAGCCACAAGCTCAGGGTCTTCACCGCCGCCCAGAAACGCCGTGTCACACCGGCCATCAAGCGTCAGATGCGCCGACGCTCGGCAATCGAGCCCGTCATCGGACACGTCAAGGCCGAGCACCGCATGGGCCGCAACTATCTCGCCGGCGAGCACGGCGACGCCATCAACGCCATCGACGCCGCCGCAGGCTACAACTTCTCGCTCCTGCTCAACTGGTTCAGGAACCTTTTGTGCCTGCTCATCGCAGCCATCAACTGCCAGACAAAATCTCGCCCAGCCTGATCCGCTTCATTCTTCACGGTCGACGATTTCCCACCCAGGTAGATGGCAGCGTCATGCCCATGCGCTGACCTGCGCCGTTTCCAATCTTCCAGTACACTGCCTTCAGAACGCGTTCACTTCCCATGTTCTGGTAGCGCACTGAGGATTGCATTGATAGCCGGGTCTTGAGTGGCCAATTATCGTGCAAAAGCCAAGGGCAAAAGCCAAGCGCCACGAACCAGCCGGTTACTATCCACCGCGGGACCAAGTTGCCGAGGCTCGAGTCTTCCGGCACATGCTCCTGAGGCGGCACAAATGACGTTTGCCGCCTCAGGCATCGTCCAGGTCCATACCTCGAAGGGTAGCTGGCTGATCCCACCGCAGCTCACCATCTGGATTCCTGGCCCGCAAAGACAATCTCGCGCTGGCCCGCCAACTCCTGGATCGCCGCGCCGCCTGATGATGGCATCAGGCGCACCGAACGACTTCCGCCCGCCATGCCTCTGCTGCGGCCGACGAATGATCGTCACAGAGGTGTTCGAACGCTGGAATCAGCCGCGCGGTCCCCGCACGCATCGGCAGCAAACCGGGAGACCGACCAATGACCCGGCATGGCATGGTCGTTCCTTCAGCCGCAGACGCTCCGTCTCCGGCAACGAGCCCTCCCGCGCCATCGATGGCTGTCAACGGCGACAAGCCAACACCCAACTGCACGCCGGATCGTCAATACCGCGCGAAGGAGCAACGAGCGGACTGCCCGCCTCCATCCCCGCGCTTCCCAGCGGCGGTCGCGCCATCGCCGACATCAGATGCAGATCAAAATCTCCATAGCCGTCCTCTGTGGCACGCGGGTTCCTTCCTCGGGGGACTTTCGTACGCCTGCCGGCGCCCGAAACTCTTTACGGGAGCAGATTGACGCCTTGTGGAGAATTAACCTGCACAAGCGGACACCTGATCGTGGCCGAGTAGCGAGATCGCACAGTTGCCCTGTTGAATGCGCGTGCCACCTTGATGCCGAAGGATCATCACTTCGGCAGCGCCGCCTTCGCCGCCTAACGTTGATATGCGTACCGTCAGGTTGTCTGTTCACGCCGAGGCAGTTTCGTGGAACAACTGGTCGGCAAGGTTGCTGAAAAATTGCATGGCGAGCTTGCGCGCGGTGGAATCTATCAATCGGCCGCCGAGTTGTGCGAGCTTGCCGCCGACATCGGCCTTGACGGTATAGCTGAGCAGGGTGATGCCCGGTCCGTCCTCGGTTAGCAGGACGTGGGCCCCACCCTTGGCGAAGCCGGCAATGCCGCCCTTGCCCTCGCCTGATATCGTGTAGGAGTGCGGCGGGTTGAGGTTGGAGAGTTCGACCGCGCCCTCGAAGGTCGCTTTGATCGGGCCGACCCTCAGCACGACCGTCGCCGTCATTTGCGTGTCCGACCCCTTCTCCAGTTTCTCGCAGCCGGGGATACAGCGCATCAGGATCTCCGGGTCGTTAAGCGCACGCCACACCGCCTCGACCGGAGCCTCGATCCGTTCCTGTCCGCTCATATCCATAACGTCATGCCTTCGCTGCTTGGGGTTGCTGTGCCTCACCGCGCTGTCCGACCCGGCGCGCGGCGACGATCTCGGCGAGGATGGAGAGCGCGATCTCTTCCGGCGTGACGGCGCCGATGTCGAGGCCGGCCGGCGCTTTCACTTGGTCAAGCGCCTCGGGCGAGATTCCCTCCTTGGCGAGCCTTGCGCGCAATGCCGTCATCTTGCGCCGGCTGCCGACAAAGCCGTGATAGCTGGTGTCGATGCCGAGCGCGGCCTTCAGTGCTGCCTCGTCGCCCTTGCCTTGGGTGGAGACGACGACGAAGCACTGCGCGGACAGCGGGACATCAATGCCGAAGCCATCGATCAGACGGTCCGCCTGGGGCAGTGCGCAAAATTCGCCGAGAGGCGCCGCAAGTGTTACGTGGAACCCGAGCGGCCTCGCCTGCTCGGCAAGCGCCAGCGCGACGGGGCTGGAGCCCAGCACGACGAGCGAGGGCCTCGGCAGCATGGGCTCGACGAAGATGTCCATCGTGCCTTGGCTGGGGCACATGTTCTTCGCGAATTTCACGCCGTCGCGCTGCTCGCCCGGCTTGACGCCGAGCTCGTCGAGCAGGTCTTCCGGCTGGATGGAGATCAGGCGCGAACGGCCGTCGGCCAGCGCCTCGCGCGCAGCCTTCAACGTCGCGCCACGCGCGCAGCCTCCGCCGATCCAGCCGGCCTCGACGCGACCGTCAGGCCGGATAATCGCCTTGGCCCCGGCCTTGGCGGCCGTCACCGACACGGTGCGTACGACGGTCGCCAGCACGAACGGTTCTTCAGCCGCCTTCAAACGGGACACGAGATCAAGCACGTCGACATGGGCGGTCATCTTCGCCTCCGTCACAGCTTTGCTAGATAGGGTTCGAGCGCAGCGAGGCTCTTCAGCGTATGCGCCGGCGCAAGCAGATCGACATGGGGGAGAGCGGCCTTGATGCCGGACGCCTCCGGCGCGTAGCCGTCCCAGCCCATCATCGGGTTCAGCCAGGCGATGCGATGGCAGCGGCGGCCGAGCTGCGCCATCTCGCGGCCGAGCAGGTCGGCGTCGCCGGTCTCGTAACCGTCGGAGACGATCATCACACAGGTGCGCGAATGGATGACGCGCGCCGCATGCCAGCGGTTGAAGGTTTGCAGGCTTTCGCCGATCTTCGTGCCGCCGCCCGCGCCTTGCGCCAACATGGACAGGCGATCGAGGGCGCGCGCTGGGTCCCGCTCCTTCATGGCGTCCGAGACATGAGCGAGGCGGGTGTGGAAGAGGAACGCTTCGGCTTCGCGGAATGCATCCAGCACCCCATGGATGAAGCGCAGGAAGGCGCCGGTGTACATGCTCATCGAGCCGGACGCATCGAGCAGGATGACCAGGCGCAGCGGCTTCTGTTTCTTCTGACGTCGAACCAGGCTGACCGGCACGCCGCCATGGCTGATGTTGCGATGGATGGTGCGCCGGAGATCGAGCCGGTAGCCGCGCCGACGGGCAAGATCGCGCCGCGTCAGCCGCGTGCGCATGGCCCGGGCGATCCTTGCGGCGATCTCATGCGCCTCGGCGATATCGGCCGGGTTCGACAGTTTTCGGAAATCGGTCTCGGCAAGATTTTCGGCACGCGACGCTCCTTCCGCGCGGCCCGTCCCCGACCGTTGCTGTTCGCCGGTCTCGTCTCCCGAAGGAGTCTGTTGGAGCGTTCCATTGCCGGCATCTGCCGCTGTCCTGTCGAGATACTTAACCGAAGGGCTGTTGGCATCGGCCGGCGTTTGAGATGCGGTCACCCGCGAGCGCACGCGCCTGCCCAGCCAAAAGGCGTCGAAGAGGCCGTCAAATTTGTCCCAGTCCGATTTCCGCGCCGAAAACAGGTGCTTGAAGGACGAGCGCAGCAGCGCGGGTTTCTCGCCATAGCCAGCGGCGAGCAACTCGGCCGCATCTTGGCCCTCGCGCAGACCGACTGCGAATGAGGCCTTGCGCAGGGTCCGGAGAAAACCTGCAAGCTTCTGTGAAAGCAGGCGCGAAACCTCATCCATCTCTTCCAGGCCGGCAGGCGTGCCGCAGCAGCTCATGCCACCCTCCCCAGCAGCCGCTCGGTGACCTCGCGGGTCATCCGAGCCTTGTCTTCATGGGTCTTCAGCAGACACATCAAGGTCTCGTGGACGAGGTCGGGACGATCGTGCAGATCGGCCACCTCGAGGCCGACCAATGCCGCTGCCCAGTCGAGCGTTTCGGCCACGCCCGGCACTTTTCGCAAATCCTCCTTGCGGATTTTCTCAACGATTCGAGCGATTTGCAGGGAGAGCGACGCGCCGGCTTCCGGGATGCGCGCCATGACGATGCGCGCCTCGCGATCGACCTCCGGATAGTCGACATAGTGGTAGAGGCAACGGCGGCGCAACGCGTCGGAAAGCTCGCGCGTGCCGTTCGAGGTCAACACCACATGCGGGACGGAGGTCGCCGCAATGGTGCCGAGCTCGGGAATCGAGACCTGCCAGTCGGACAGGAGTTCCAGCAGGAACGCCTCGAATTCCTCATCTGCGCGGTCGATTTCGTCGATCAGCAGCACCGGCGGCTTTTCCCGGCGAATTGCGGAAAGCAGCGGTCTTTCAAGGAGATATCGTTCGGAGAAGACCTGGTCCTCGATCTCGGCTGCCCTCCGCGCGCCGCCCTCCGCGGTCTTGTGCGCCTCGATTGCAAGGAGCTGCCTCTGGTAGTTCCATTCATAGAGAGCGGCCGACTGGTCGAGACCCTCGTAGCATTGCAGGCGGATCAGTTCGCTGGCGTGGACTACGGCAAGCGCCTTGGCGACCTCGGTCTTACCGACGCCCGCCTCACCCTCCAGCAGCAGCGGCCGCTTGAGCAACTGCATGATGGAGATCGCCGTCGCCAGTTCCGCGTCGGCGATGTAGCCGGCGGCGGCGAGGCGCTCCGAAATTTGTTGGCGCGAAAGCGAAGTCATTGAACGGACTTGATATCTGGGTGCCATCCGGCACGGGAAGGGTATGCGTCCGACGATCCGTCAAGTTCGGAAAATCTCTTCCAATCAATAAGATAGGCCGAATGCATCGCAGCTCCGATGGTTTTGGCCTGACGCGAGGGTGCCGCAAGCATGCCGCGCAGCCCGTCAAAGGCTCTGGCGACATGCCGGCTCTTCGACAATTGGAAGAACTGGCTGACGAACTCGCCGGGTCCGCTGCTTGGCAAAATTCCGACAGAGTCGAAATTGTGTGGGCCGACCCGGCGCTCGGAGAGCGAGCCCGCAGTCATCCTGCTCTACCCCACCGCGCCCAGTTGCTTTGCCGCCTTCCAGTTGCGCCAATAATCATGCGGCATCTGGATGTGCGTCGAGCCGAGGAAGGAGAAGGCGTCGTTGACGGCGTTGGAGAAGCAGGGCACGCCGCCGACATTCGGGCTCTCGCCGACGCCCTTCGCCCCGATCGGATGGTGCGGCGAGGGCGTTACCGTGTAATCGGTTTCCCACTTCGGCGTTTCCACGGCGGTCGGTATGAAGAAATCCATGAACGAGCCGGTCGTCACATTGCCGCTCTCGTCGTAATGAATCTCCTGGCCCATCGCGATGGCAAAGGCTTCCGTGAGGCCACCATGCACCTGGCCCTCGATGATCATCGGGTTGATGCGGGTGCCGCAATCGTCCAGCGCATAGAATCGGCGGACCTTGTAGACGCCGGTGTCCACATCGATATCCATGACGCAGATATAGGCGCCGAACGGATAGGTCATGTTGGGCGGATCGTAGTAGCTCACCGCCTCCAGTCCCGGCTCCATGCCGGGAGGCGGCGAGTTGTAGGCGATCCAGCAGATGTCCTTCATGCCGAGGAATTTCTCCGGCAGGCCCTTCACCCGAAAACCGTCTATGTCCCATTCGAGGTCGTCCTCGTGGACTTCGAGCTTGTAGGCGGCGATCATCTGCGCCTTGGCTTTTATCTTGCGCGCCGCCATCGCTATCGCGGCACCTGCGACGGGGGTGGACCGTGAACCATAGGTGCCGAGGCCGTATGGCGCGGTGTCGGTGTTGCCTTCCTCGACCATGATGTTGTCGGCCGGAATGCCGATCTCGGTCGCGATGATCTGCGCCCAAGTCGTCTCGTGGCCCTGGCCCTGGCTCTTGGTGCCCATACGGGCGATGCCGGCGCCGGTCGGATGCAGACGGATCTCGCAACTGTCGAACATGGCGATGCCGAGGATGTCGCAGTTCTTCGACGGACCGGCGCCGACGATCTCGGTGAAGAAGGAGACGCCGAGGCCCATGATCTCGCGTGTCTCGCCGCGCTTGAAGGCCTCGCGCTTGGACGCCTGCTCCTTGCGCAGCTCGGCGTATTTCACCGTCTCCATCGCCTTCCTCATGGCGGTGGCATAGTCGCCGGAATCATACTCCCAGCCGAGGGCCGAGTTGTACGGGAACTGTTCCGGCCTGATGAAGTTCCTGAGCCTGAGTTCCGCCGGGTCCATGCCGAGTTTCTGCGCCAGGATGTCCATCGCCCGCTCGATGCAGTAGGCGGCTTCCGTCACCCGGAACGAGCAGCGGTAGGCGACGCCGCCCGGAGCCTTGTTGGTGTAGATGCCGTCGACGGCGAGATGCGCCACCGGGAAGTCGTAGGAGCCGGTGACGATGTTGAAGAAGCCGGCCGGCCATTTCGACGGGTCGGCGCAGGCGTCGAAGGCGCCGTGGTCGGCAAGCACATGGACGCGCAGGCCGGTGACCTTGCCTTCCTTCGACGCTGCGATCTCCGTCGTCATGTGGTAGTCGCGGGCAAACGAGGTCGCGGTCAGGTTCTCGATGCGGTCCTCCACCCATTTGACCGGCTTGCCGGTGACGATCGAGGCGACCGCCGCGCAGATATAGCCGGGATAGGCGCCGACCTTGTTGCCGAAACCGCCGCCGATGTCGGGCGCGATGACATGGATCTTGTGCTCTGGAATCTTGGCGATCAGCGCCACCACGGTGCGGATGACGTGTGGGGCCTGGAAAGTGCCGTAAATGGTCAGTTCGCCCTTCACCTTGTCGAAGGAGCACAGACACTGGCAGGTCTCCAGCGGCGACGGGTGGGTGCGATGGTAGGAGATCATCTCCTTGATCGTCACCTCCGCCTTACGAAAGGCAGCGTCGGTCAGGTCCTTGTCGCCGACGGTCCACTCGAAAATGTGGTTGTGGTGTTTTCGCGGGCCATGCGCGCCGGTCGTCTTGCCGGCGAGATCCTCGCGCAGCACCGGCGCATCGGGATCGAGCGCCTTGAACGGATCGATGAGGACGGGAAGCTCCTCATATTCGACCTCGACCGCATTGACGCCGTCATCGGCGGCATAGCGGTCGGTGGCGACGACGAAGGCGACTTCCTGGTTCTGGAACAGCACCTTGCCGTCGGCCAGCACCATCTGCACGTCGCCGGCGAGCGTAGGCATCCAGGCGAGGTTGACCGTCTTCAGCGTCTCGGCGGTGATGACCGCCAGCACGCCCGGCACCTTCAGCGCCTTCTCCGTGTTGATCGATGTCACCCTTGCATGGGCATGCGGCGAGCGCACGAAGTCGCCGTGCAGCATGCCTGGCAGCTTCACATCGTCGACATAGTTGCCCTTGCCCTGGGTGAAGCGGATGTCCTCGACACGCTTCCTCTTGCAGCCCATGCCTTCCAGTTTGGCCTCGCGCTGCTCGCGCGTGAGTGTCATGTCGTTCATTCCGCGGCCTCCTTGAATTCGACGCCGTTGATCTTGGCGGCCGCGTACTGGATCGCCCTGACGATGTTCTGGTAACCGGTGCAGCGGCAGAGATTGCCGGCAATTCCGAAGCGGATTTCCTCCTCGGTCGGATTCGGGTTTTCCCTGAGTAGCCGGTGCGCGCGCACGATCATGCCTGGGGTGCAGAAGCCGCATTGCAGGCCGTGCATCTGCCTAAAGCCTTCCTGCAGGGCCGAGAGCGTGCCGTCGGCGTTGGCCATGCCTTCGATGGTGGTGATGTCGGCCCCGTCGGCCTGCACGGCAAAGACGGTGCAGCTTTTGACCGACATGCCGTCAAGGTCGACGGTGCAGGCCCCGCAATGCGTCGTCTCGCAGCCGATATGGGTGCCGGTGAGAGCCAAGTTCTCGCGGATGAAATGGACGAGCAAGGTGCGCGGCTCGACGAGGCCGTCGACCTCGGCGCCATTCACCTTCATGCTCACCTGGGTCTTCTTTGCCTGGGTTGCCATCTGATCTCCTCCTCAGGCGGCCCTGGCGGCGCCGCGTTTCAGCGCCCGCTCGACCATGATGCCGCCGACATGCTTTCGGTATTCGACCGGTCCGCGCCCGTCGCCGGCCGGCGACATGATCTCGATGGCCGCCGCGGCTGCCTTCTTCAGTACGGCGTCGTCGAGGGTCGTGCCGATGACGGCCTGCGCAGCTTCTTCGGCAAGCAGCGGCGTCTCCGACAGGTTGGTGAGGCCGATCGAACAGGTGGCGACTTTGCCGCCCTTCATGGTCAGCACCACGGCGGCGGCCGCGGTAGCGTAGTCGCCGATCTTGCGCTTTAGCTTTTCGTAGGCGTAGCCGTGACCTGAGGGCGGGACGGGGATGGAAACCGAGGCAAGGATCTCGCCGGGTTCGAGAGCCGTGAAATACGCGCCCTGGTAAAAGTCCCGCGCGGCGACGTCGCGGTCGCCGGCCGGGCCTTTCAGGCGGTAGGTGGCGCCGAGCGTCAGCATCAGCGCCGGCATGTCGTTGCCGGGATCGCCGTTGGCGACGTTGCCGCCGACCGTGCCGCGATAGCGCACCTGCGGATCGGCAATCAGCAAGGCCGTCTCGTGCAGGATCGGCAAGGAGGAGGCGATCTCGCCGGAGGCTAGCAGCTCGTTCTGGGTGGTCATCGCGCCAATGACGATAGCGTCGCCGTCGCGGCGGATGCCTTTCAGTTCGCCGATTCCGGCGAGGTCAACGAGATGCTCGGGCGTCGCGAGCCGGAGCTTCATCATCGGGATCAGGCTGTGGCCGCCGGCGAGCGGACGCGCCTCGTCGCCGAGATCGGCGAGCAGCTTCACGGCGTCCCTCAGCGTGCCGGGCCTGTGGTAACTGAACTGGCCGGGTATCATGTTTCGTTCCTCCCTCGTCCTCGGCGCACGCGAATGCGTTGTGCGCAAAGTCCACAGCGAGGCTCTTCCTGCTCTCCGGCGGGCGCAAGGCGATGGCCGCCGGATGGTCACGAAGAAGCGGATTTCGCACGAAATGCGCTATTCGCCGCACGAATTGCGGCAGGCCGACTGACCCTTCGGCGGTTTAGGCCTGCCGGCGGAGCAGACCGAGGCGGGCCTTTAGCTCGGCGATCCTTGCGCGGCTGACCGGCACGAGATGCGGCGCCGGGCCGTCGAGCTCGACCACCGCGCCGTCGCCTTCGCGGCGAATCAGCGTGACATGCGGGATCGCGACGATGTGGCTGCGATGAACCCTCATGAAGTTGCCGGGATCGAGCTGTGCCTCGGCTTCCGAGATAGACCAAGTGCACATGCGCTCGCGGCCGCCGTCGTGGATCAGCGTGTAATGGGCGTCCGCCTTGATCGAACGTATGGCGGCGGCGTCGATGAAATGCGTTCCGTCGACACCTTCCACGGGCAGGCGGCTGGCGGGCACCGGACGTGGTTGGCCTGCGCCACCGAGCGGCAGGGTCTTGTTCACGGGCGGGGCGCGGAAGGCGGTCAGGGCAGCGTCGGCGGCATCGCCGTCGCGAGGCGCGATGGTCATTTCCTCGTCGGGCAACAGCCCATTCGCGACGCCCTGCACCATATGGGCACGCGGGCGAGGCTCGGGAACAAGGAACAGCAGGAAGCCGGCGATGATCAAGAAGCAGAGAAGTGCGACAATTAGCGCCAGCACCTGCGAGGAAGCGACCAGCCCGCCGCCCGTCATGGCGTGGCCGCCAAGGCCTTCGGCCGGTACGAAGCGCATCCCGTACATGGCCGTGTAGTGCATGCCGGAGACAGCGAGCCCGAAGGCCACGGCACTGAGAGCCAGCCGGGCGCCGCCATGCTGCGCGAGGAATATCCTCAAGCCACCATAGGCCGTGCCGATCGCGATCGCCGCGGAGAACACGATCATCGCGTGCTCGTGCTCCAACCGGAAATCCCCCTGCAGCCCGTGGATGCCGACATAGTGCATGGAGACGACGCCGACGCCGAGAAGCACGGCCGAGGAGATCAGGCGCGCGCTGGACGGTTCGCCGATGCTTACGAAGAAAAGCGAGATGCCGACCACCAGCGCGCAGATCAGGAAGGAGACGACGGTCGGCAGGACGAGGTAGGAGGCGTCCGGCGGCAGGGGTGCGGCGAGCATGCCGACGAAATGCATGGTCCAGATGCCGACCGCCAGAAAGCACGCGGCGCCGGCGAGCAGGACACGCCGGCTGGCGTGTGCGGCTCCACGCAGACGGGCTGCTAGCCCGAACCCTGTGTATCCTCCCAGGATCGCGATCACCACCGAGAGCGCGACCAGGTAGGGATTGTGCCCTACGAACATCTTGGTACCGGCACGCGCGACATCCACCTGTCGGCGTGCCCTCTCCCTAAATCGAAGTTTGCATTTGAAGACCCCATTTGCAATCCGCATGCCTGCCTCAAAGCTGATACAATCGCCCAGACTTACGGTATTGCGGCGCTCACCTTCCGCGCCACGATCGACCGGCCGGAGCGGTTCGGCTCCTCGCGGGCAGTGGGAGCGCATCTGGGGCTGACGCCAGCGCGATACCAGTCCGGTGAAACCGACATACCGGGCAAAGTCAGCCGCTGCGGCGACGAACTCGCCCGCACCGCCCTCTACGAGGCAGCACATTCGCTACTCGTGCGCTCGAAGAAATGGTCGAGCTTGCGCGCCTGGGGCATGAACATCGCCAAACGTCGCGGCATGGCGAGAGCCCGCGTGGCGGTAGCCCGCAAGCTGGCCGTCATCCTGCATCGCATGTGGGCCGACGCAACCGAATTCCGCTTTGGAAAGGAAGCCGCCGGCCCCGCATCGGCATGAAATAGGACAAGGAACAAAAACGAACACAGACAGTGGTTCGCCCGAGAGGGTGATCCGGATCGTTCCCGTGGGGACGATGGGCAAGGTGATCCCGTTAGCAGGCACGATCCTGGGACGAACTCTCCCAAGGTCGTTCAACAGATTGAGACGCCTCGCTCTCCTGACCCCATCATGCGGCCGCTCCGCGCCGACCGCGAAGAGAAGCGAGTGACCCGCGGGGCGACATGATCCGGAAAGAAGACAGGAAAAGCTTGACGTCAACGACCCCAATCAGAGAAGCCTACTAGAGGCGAGCCGCCAACGAGTGACCGCATTACGGCTTCCGATTTGTGGCCGCACGACCGCTTCCGTCCATCTCCATCGGATATGAGTTGTGTTCGTGGATGATCTGCCAAATCCCCCGACGGCGTCGTAGCACCACGGTTCGCCGGTTCCAGCTCTCGATAGGCCCACTGCCCTTCTTTATGCCGTGTATACGGCCCAATCCGAAAACGACGGCAAGATCGCCTGAGATAATGACGGTCGGTGAAGACATCTCGACCGTTACGGTACCGTCCCAGAGCAAACCATTCTTCTAGGCCTTGAGAGGAGTTCTGCGTCGCCGCCGGACTGGAACGGCGGCGGCAGGTCAAAATAGACGGCGTCCTCACTCACCGGCGCGATCACAGAAGTTGCATCACCTCGCTTCGTAGCTGCCTCCTGTGCTCGCAATAGCGCCAGTATCTCTTGCTTGTCACTCTCAGGCATCGGCCTTCTCCACCTTGTCGAACCGCATATCAGCCATCTCATGGCGCTCGATGACCGCGCGCTGATCGGAAACGGCTTTGCGATAGGCCGGCCGGTCGAGACAGCGGTCCTGGTAGGAAATGAGCAGCGGATGCGTGTCCAGAAGATTCAGGCGACGTGCGATCTTCAGCACCGATGCCATCATGAGGTCGGCTATGGTGAATGCATCGCCGACCAGCCATTGGCAATCGCCGAGTGCAGTCTCCAGCTGCGAGAGCCGCTGTTCCGCAGCAGCGACCACGGCGGGCCGGCGTGCCTCCTGCTGACCTGCGTCGTGCATGAAATACTCGACCTCAGCAACGTTCATCAGGAACGGCTCGATCGAATTTAGCGCTGCGATGACCCAACTGATTACCATCGACCGATCCGTCCCTTCAGGTGGGATCAACTTGCCTGCTCTGATCGCGACGTCGATGACGATCGCGCCGCTCTCGAAAAGCGTCGGGCGACCCCCCTCCTCCATGTATGGAACCTGGCCGAACGGTTGTTTTTGCCGATACTCGTCTGATGCGAGATCGCAGGCATCAATCAATCGCACGGTGTAGGGCCAGCTGACCTCGTTCAGGATCCAACGCGCACGGTGATCCCGCACCTGGCCAGCGGCGAAAGGTGGTGCCCACTTCATGGCGGTTATGGTGATCACGCGTGCTCTCCCTGACGTTTCTCAAACTTCGAACGCGAAATGTTCTCTCTTGCGACGGCAATCCAAGTGCGCCGTGGTCACCGACATCTCGGCGTCGAACCGTAGTCTGTGGGCCGGCATGTCTGGTCGGCCCGAAATGGAAAACACGCTCCCGCGGTCTTTGCAGGTGCTAACGATTTAGGAGGGTGTTGGTTCGCTAAGGAGGCTACCTGCGCCCTACCCCTTCTACGGCTTGGTGCACCGGTTGGCCGGCGGAATGTCGCGGGCGGCCAAGCAGTAATATGGCCCTGTGGTTCCCAACCCCACCGCGCGGAGCTGTCGCAATCAGCGTGTCACGCAAGACCGCACTTCGCCTCTGTTCATCGCCTGATTAAGCAATCGGTAGGTTTGACAAATCGCGCATAAGCTATTGACTGCCCGATGCTAGTTTGACAGGAGTTCCCGCACAACACATTGTTTTTCTTAAAATAGTAGCGGACTGAAAATCCGCGTGTCGGTGGTTCGATTCCGCCCCTGGGCACCAGCAATTTCAATCACTTAGCTTCATTCTCCGCCCGCTTGTGTCGCAACCATGTTGCAATTGGTTTCCCTTGATTTCCAACGGTTTTCACTCACACTCGGCTAGTCGACGCGACATGAAATGCAACATGGGAGGGGTGGCGAAACCTTTAGACCTTCGACTTCCGCCACCCGGCATTGCGGGCTTCAGCTTCGGAGCAGAACCATCGCTCCCCGAACTGGGGGTCGATGTCTGTAGCGTCATTATATTTCTGCTCTGGCACGTGATAGATTAGGTCGCCAGTCTCGATGCTGACGTTCCCCTTGATGTTGCAGCCAGAGCCTGGAAGAGCTGCGATGAAGCTGCTGGGGGATATTTAGCCGTATCTAAAGAGATGTGGGCCGAAGATCGCGGCCAATGCCACCATAAGCCCAGGAAGCCCGACCACCTCTCGGCAGCCGGGCTCTCAAGTCGCCAAGTTGTCCAACCCTATTGCAAGACCGGCCGCTGCTCGTCCTCGCCCTCCACAGGCGCCCGCACGCTGTCGCCGATGACCCTCAGCAAGAGCCGGTTGTTATGGTCCAGCACCTCGTTGGCCTGCTTCACGCCCCGCCTGTCGCCGAGCAGAAACCCGAAGGCGAAGGCCAGGACGAGGCCGGCGGCAATGGCGGGATAGGTCATGCCTTTGCCCTCCTTCATTCCCTCGTGCACTTCCAGGGCGGCAACTAACGGCTCCAGAAGCTCAACAGCCAGCTTCTGGCCTTGACTGATGGCGTCAGCGAAATTGTCTGCACAGCCACTCTCATTCTGAATTTGCCAAGCCGCGCTGTCGAATAGCTCCAGAATGGCGATGGCTTGCCGGCTGCAATCGGCAAGTTGCCGCGCGGTCATTTCCCTGTGAGGTATAAGGCGGCTCATGATGCCACCTCATCGAGAAGGTGCACGCCTAGCAGCGCGTCGATCTCCGCCTCGCCGCCGCTGGTCAGGCTGTCATAGATTAGACGCCCCATGCTCTTGCGGTCGCCGCCGACGATGTAGGCGGCGCGCGTCCTCGTTTCTTCAACGTTCAGGCACACGAACGAAAGCAGTGCGACGGCGGCCTCTGACTCGGCCTTGCTGGCAGCGTCACGAGCATCGATTGTCCCCTGAAAGCCGCTCTTCCGGCGCTCGCGCATTTCGGCGGCAGCCACTTTGCGAAAGGCGGCCTGGTCAAGTTTTCAGATGCACGGAGACTTGCGAGCGCTGCTTCGGCGGCGGCTTGGTCGCCCGTCAGTTCACGCTGGACGACACGCCGCTTGGAAGCGTAGTGCAGGCTGATCTCTTCCTTCGTATGGTCAACGTACTGCTGCCAGTTGTAGTTGACATGGAACTCTATGCCGTTGCCATCCGACAGCTTCACGATGATCGTTTTAGGGTGTGTCTCGAAATGGGTTTCCTCCGCCGCCTGCTCCGCGTCGATAGCGGCGATGAAAGCCTTATGATCGGCGGTGTGGTTCCGGATCAGCGCCTCAAGTTGGCCTAGACGGTTAACCGGCGCCGCCTCGGCTGAATTGCCGAATGTTGAGACGACGGCGAGCGCGGGTGTCGTGGCGAGCATAGCGCGCCGGGTGATCGTTCCTCCGATGGTCATTGTGGTCTCTCTCGGTTCGAACCGGCTTTCTCAGGACCGGCGGCGTGGCCATGATGGCCATACCTTTCATCGGTGGCGGACCGATAGCCGGGGGTGAGAAACAGGCCGAGAGACCTGCGCGACGCTTTTAGGGGTCTCCCCCACTGGACAGAACGGCGCCCCCCGGCCATATTGGTCGGGTCGCATCCGAGCCGCCAAGCTCGTGCGTCGAAGCTCTTTCCAGAAGGGAATAGGCTTCAGTCACCGCCGCCCCACGCCGCCAAGCGTCGGGCAATCCTGCCAAGGATGTGTGCGGTCTATCTCGGTCCGGGTTTCTCAGGCCCACGGACATGCTGTTCCTGTTCGCTGAAAACGTCAAGACTCCCCTCGCGGGGAAGAAGGCTTGCGTGTTGCCCGCTTCTGGCATGTAGTGCAGTGCCCTACACCTAGCTGCGCAGCGCAGCGGTGATGATTAAGCGGGAGACGTTCGCCATGAATTTTCTGAATGTCGCTGTCCCTGCCAACAATCGCTCCACCCAGCTTCCATTTAAAAGACCGAACTCCGTTACGGGTGAGCCGGACGTGCAATTTCAAATGTTTACGAACACCGATCACATTGCAATATTGATGGCGGCGTTGTTGAAAATAGAAGAGCGAGTGATAAAAGATGAGAAAGTTCTAAGACGATGCAATGCCTGGTATGAAATCATGTCACGAGATAGAGGCCGGCATAAGAAGATGCTCAGTTTTATTAAAACTTGGCAAGACCCGGCAACCTTAATCACTTTTTGGCCCGAACCTACTGGTTCTTCGCATGCTATGACCTCCGGGACTTTTATTACTCTCTCTGAGAAGATTTTCAAACGCACCGATGCGGTGTTGTGGACAGCCGGAACGCTCATGCACGAGTTAGCACATACCGCAGGCGCCTCGGCTCAGACGACCGACGCTGAAGACTCACTGGAGTTTTGCGGCTTCGATGATGTGCGAACAAAGGGGCTGCCAGGCTGACACCGCCCTTGAAACAGCCGGCGTCGAGTCCAGCCCCGAGTACGGTGGCGGCGCTGGCGTGAGGCTGCGGAAATAGCCGCTCGTTAACTCGTAGACAATATGATCTAGCTCTGTAACTCTTACCCACCTTCCAACTTTGAGCCATCTACCGTTGCAGATGACCATTGGAAGTTGCGCAGGATACACATGGGCAGGAAGAAGGGCGAACTGGCGAGCCTCATCCGCGAAAGCGAGGACAAGCTCTTATTTCGCGTTCAGATGGAACTCGCGAACGGGGGATACATCAGCTTTTTTCGGGGCACTACTGTTGTGCAAGGTCGAGGGGCCACATCTCGCGAGTTCGCCGGCTTCGAAAAAGCAATGAAGTGGTTTCTAGGCCTTCCCGCCAGCCGAGACGAGCCCCGAACGGGTAGGTCTGCGGCCTAGTTTAGTTTTGACCTAGACCCTAGGATCGGAGTCTTTCGTTGAATTGCGTCCCAGCTTGGAATATCTACGATGGGTTTCGGACGGCCTTGCCGTCTAGGGCTGCCAGGTTCCTGCCTCCCCCCGCTCGGGCCTGCGACCTTGTTCTGGCCATGGTGACCGCCGGCTTTGCCCAGCCACCCCACCGAGAGCCGGCGGTCGTCATTTGCAGCAGATAACCACCCTTACAGGCTTTACCGGGGGGGACGATCGCTGATTTGCTCGACGGTGTGGGCGATGTCTTTCAGGGATTTGAGGGCAATGACAACGTAGCTGCCGGTCCCGGTAATGATACCACGCGCCACAGAAAAACAATATGCTACATCAACTGCGCCGAGTTCTCACACAGCCTCCATCCCATCGCCGCCGTTCGCAGTGCGGCCTTCGCCGCCTGAAACTTGCCATTCGTTGGGCTCCACCAAACGGCAGAGTTGGGGCCGTCGAACGAACCCGCTGCGCGGGAGGGCACCTGCGGTTGAGATAGCGGACACAGGCCGGTTGTCTCGCTTGCATTGAGGGTCGTGCGCCAGCGGCAGAGCATGACGGGCTTCTTCAACAAGGAGCCTGACCATGCACCACCCCTATCTCGACACACCCGTCAGCCCGCTCCGCCAGAGGCTGATCGACGACATGAACATGCGGCGCTTCTCACGCGAGACGCAGCGCAACTATCTCCGTGACATCGGGCGCCTGGCTACATTCCTCGGGCGTTCACCAGACACGGCGAGCGCCGACGATCTGCGCCGATTCCAGATCGAGCAGCAGGAGGGCGGCGTACCCGTGCCGACGATGAACAGCATCGTGTCGGCGCTGCGCTTCTTCTTCACGCACACGCTCGACCGCCCGGACCTGGCGCGGAGGCTTATCCGGCTGGTGCATCCGCGCAGGCTTCCCGTGGTGCTGAGCCGGGACGAGGTCGCTCGGCTGCTCAACGCCACGACCTGTCTGAAGCATCAGGCGGCGCTCTCGGTCGCCTATGGCGCGGGCTTGCGCGTTGCCGAAGTGTCGACGCTGAAGGTCGCCGACATCGACAGTGAGCGCATGCTGCTCAGGGTCGAGCGCGGCAAGGGCGGACGGTACCGCAATGCCATGCTGTCACAAGACCTGCTCCTGTTGCTGCGCCAGTGGTGGAAGGTCGGACGGCAGCAGGGCGTGATGCATCGCGACGGCTGGCTGTTTCCGGGGCAGCATGCGATGAAGCCGATCAGCACGCGGCAGCTCTATCGCGTGGTCATCGAGGCCGCGCAGGCTGCCGAGATCGCCAAGCGGGTCGGGCCGCACACGCTGCGCCACAGCTTCGCCACCCACCTGCTGGAGGACGGCACCGATATCCGGATCATCCAGGTGCTGCTCGGGCATGCCAAGCTGAACAGCACCGCCTTCTATACCAAGGTCGCGACCCGGACGGTACGCACGGTGACGAGTCCGCTCGACAAGCTCGGCCTGTTCAAGCCGGAAGAAGTCTCGCCCGACGGCTGAGCGTGCGCGCCTCGGTCGAGGTCGCCGACATCTTCCGTGCTGCAGGTCCAGCCTACCGGGCCGCCTACGCTGGCCATCTGAGCCTCGCCCAACTGAAGGTGATGTCGGCGATCGAGAACTGTCGCACCGCGGCTCTCGGTGGTCATGTCGAGGCCTGCGAAGACTGCGGCCACTGGCGCATTGCCTACAATTCCTGCCGCAACCGGCACTGCCCCAAGTGCCAGGGCGCGGCGGCGCGGACATGGCTTGCGGATCGAGAAGCCGACCTGTTGCCGGTCGGCTATTTCCACGTCGTATTCACGCTGCCCGCCGAGATCGTCGACATCGCCCTCCACAACAAGGCGCTTGTCTACGACCTGCTGTTCAAGGCGGCATCGGAGACGATGATGACCATCGCCGCCGATCCCAAGCACCTCGGCGCGCGCATCGGCATCACCGCCGTGCTCCACACATGGGGTTCGGCAATGACCCACCATCCGCACGTCCACATGATCGTGCCGGGCGGCGGCATCGCACTGGGCGCAAGCCGATGGATATCGTCACGTCCGACCTTCCTGCTTCCCGTGCGCGTGCTCGGCAAGCTGTTCCGGCGGCTCTTCCTCACCCGGCTGGTTGCGCTACACGACGCAGGGCGGCTCAGCTTCTTCGGGACCCTTGCTCATCTCGCCGAGCGGCGGGCTTTCCTGCGCCACCTTGCTCCCGCCCGGGGGAAGCGTTGGGCAGTCTACGCCAAAGCACCGTTCGCCGGACCGGAGGCGGTGCTCGCCTACCTGTCGCGCTACACCCACAGGATCGCGATCTCCAACAGCCGCCTGATCGCATTCGACGCGAACAGTGTCACCTTCCGCTACAAGGATTATCGCCGCGACGGCGCGGAACGGCAGCAGGTCATGACACTGAGTTCCGACGAGTTCATCCGCCGCTTCCTGCTGCATGTCCTGCCGCGCGGCTTCCATCGCATCCGGCACTACGGCCTGCTCGTCGG
>NZ_JBEBMH010000057.1:0-16338 GCF_040081985.1 Mesorhizobium yinganensis
TCGATCGCCTAACTCACCATTGCCATATCCTGGAGACCGGAAACGACAGCTTCCGCTTCAGGAACAGTTCGGCAAAACCCGTCAAACCCGCGAAGGAGAAAACCAAAAACTTGACCCCGACCTGACCCAGACCCATCATCCACCCGGGTCAGTTCTCAGTGGAAACCCCGGGTCAGTTCTTCGCGGAAATCAACACTCGCGCATCTGAACCATGGCTTTCGATTCGCCCGATCGCCGATCGCTTGCTGCGCGGCGCGGTCGTGCCACCTGCGCGGCGACCGTATTGCTGCGCGTCGGAACACGTTTGCGACGCAAGCCATTCGCAACCTCGATCGGCTATCCCGGCCGCGGCGCCCAGACAGGCTTCGCCGGCACCGACGATGATGACGTCATGGCTGTGATCGACGATCCCGTGGGCTTCGGCCATGCTCTATGCCCGGCGGTAGACCTTGATGAAATCAGGATCCGGATCAAGACCCAAGCCCGGGCCATTCGGAACAGCAATGCCGCCGCACTCGGTGCTCAGCGCGCCACCGTAGATCGTCGCCTCCAGATCGAACAACCGCCACTCGATCATCGAGTCGGCCGTGCCCAGTGCAGCTGTCGCATGGATCGCGGCGAGCAGGCCCGGGCCGTCGTAGAAGGCATGAGGCATGACCGTGGTGTTGTGGACGGCTGCAAGCGCAAACACTTTGCGCAGTTCGCTGACGCCTCCCATCTTAGCAGGGCTTGGCTGCACGAAGTTGACTGCTTTTGCTGCCAACAGGCGTTCAAAATCCATAAGTGTATAGACGTTCTCTCCCGCAGCCACCGGAATTCCGCTGTGTTCACGCAGTTCGGCGAGACCGTTGAAATTTTCCGGCGGCCAAAGCGGCTCCTCCAGCCACTTCAGCCGGATCGGCCTGAGCTCTTCAGCGATCAAGCGCGCCGCGTTCATTGTCCAAGCGCAGTTGATGTCGAGCATCAGCTCGATGTCGGGTCCCGCCTCCTCGCGAGCAGCGCGAATCGCCGGAAGCTCGATCTCGTGAAGTTTCAGCGCACGGAACCCCGCTTCGATGGTCCGCCGAACGGCTGCGCGGACCAGCGACGGTTCCGAATAGCGAACCAGGCTCGCATAGCAGTCCAGCTTGGCCACGCCACCACCCAACAGGGTACGCAATGGCGCGTTGGCTGCCTTGCCTGCGATATCCCACAGCGCGATGTCGACCGCCGAGATTGCGAACGCCAGTGCACCGCCTCGTCCAAATACGTGAAGCGCCTTCTGAACACTCAACGTGAGCGATCCAATTTGCGTCGCGTCCTTACCGATGCAAAGCGGTGCGATCAGTTGGTCGACTGCGAGTGCGGCCGATGCAACCGCTCGAAAGCCGAAGGCCTCACCCCATCCCACCAATCCCTCGTCAGTTGTCACCTTCACGAGCAACGCGTCTGCTGCCGGCAGATTGCTGTCACCCCAAGCGGACGCATCAGAACTCGTTCCCTTCTTGAACGGGACCCGAAGCGGAATGGTCTCGATGCGTGAAATGATCATAGTTCGAAAGCCTTTTTTCGCGAGGCGCTAATGGGCCGTTCGCTGGCTCACGGGGCCGACGGCGACATTGGCGTGCTGATGACGCGGGTCATCCTGCAGATCGTGATATTCGAGGCCGAGCGGACCGATCGCTGTCACCTGCGTGACGTATTCGCCGGATTTCGCCCAATGGAAATGCCAGGTGTCACCAGGGAGGACAATCACGCTTCCTGGCGGATAAGCGTTCATCTTGTCCCCATCGAAGGTATCGCCAAGACCAATGTAGAACACACCGGACATCACGGTGTAGATCCGGTCTTCCGGATGCTTGTGCGGCATCAATTTCGTACCGCCCGGCACCTTGACTCTGACCACGTAAGGGCCGGCTTGTGCAGGATGTCCGACAACAACGGCGAGACGCGCTCCAGACGGAAAAGCCGGGAACGGCTTCCAAACGATCTCTTCGGGCAGGATCGCTCGGAACTCGGCCTGGTCGGGCTGATGAGTGCGGGACATGGATTTGGACCTTTCCCAATGAAGCGGTCACGCGATCAAATTCGCGTCCAGCGTGATGGCGGCGTTGAGAACCTTCGATACAGGACAATTCTTCTCGGCTTCACCGGCGATGCGAGCGAATCCCACCTGATCCAGGTTCGGCACCTTGGCGTGCAAAGTCAGAGCCGAACTGCTGATTTTGAATCCCTTGCCATCCGGCTCGAGGGTGACCGCGGCTTCCGTGACAAGCTCGGTGGGAGTGAAGCCGGCAAGCTGAAGGCCGAAGGCCAGCGCCATCGTGAAGCAACCGGCGTGCGCGGCGGCGATCAACTCTTCCGGGTTGGTCCCCTTCTCCTTCTCGAAGCGGGTCTTGAACGAATAGGGGGTGTTGGCAAGCACACCGGATTCGCTCGATAGATGACCATCGCCATCGCGGCCCGTCCCATTCCAAACAGCCTTTGCCTTGCGGATCATGCCTCTGTCCTACCGTTGGTTCTGTTGCTCGTTCCGGGTCACGTCTTCAGCGCGTCGGGATCGATCGGCATTTCCCGCAAACGCTTACCGGTGGCGGCGAACACCGCGTTGGCTATCGCCGGTACGATCCCCGATGTGCCGGCCTCGCCCATTCCGCCCGGCAGCTCCGAGCTCTTGACGACGTAAACCTCGATGGCCGGCGCCTCGTTGATCCGCAGCATTTGATACGTGTCGAAATTGCTCTGTTCGACACGCCCGTTCTTCAGGGTGATCTTGCCGTATAGCGCCGCGGTCACGCCGAACATGACCCCGCTCTGGATCTGCGCCTCGACCGTGTTGGGATTAATAACCGTGCCACAATCCATTGCGCAGACGACGCGACGGACCCGCACCGATCCATCCTTCGCGACCTCCACTTCGGCGACCTGTGCGAGGTAGCTTCCGAATACGTTCTGCAACGCGACGCCGCGCCCACGCCGCTGAGGCAACTGCGCCCCCCACCCCCCCTTCTCGGCGACGAGGTCCAGCACGGCCTTCGCGCGCGGATTGTGCTCAAGCAGTGCCCGTCGATACGCAACCGCGTCCTGTCCAGCGGCGACAGCCAATTCGTCGATGAAGCTCTCGGTGACGAAGACGTTATGCGAGGGCCCGACACTCCGCCAGAACGCCGTCCGGATGCCAGGCGGCTCGACTTGCAGATATTCGACGTGGAGATTCGGCAGCGCATAGACCAGGTCGATCGCGCCTTCCGTCGTATCAGGGTCGAGACCGTTCTTGAACGCGGCAGGCAACCAGCGCGCGATCACCGACGATCCGGCGAAGCGGTTGATCCAGGCGATTGGCTTCCCGTCCTTGTCGAGGCCCCCGGCGACACGATCGACCCAAAAGGGCCTGTACATATCTTGCTGGATATCTTCTTCGCGCGTCCACACCACCTTCACTGGTCCATCGACCTTCATCGCAATCTCTACGGCTCGCACCGCGCCGTCAGCTTCCAGCCGCCGTCCAAAGCCGCCGCCGCTGAGATGATTGTGTACGATGACCCTATCGACTGGCAGGCCGGCGGCCTTCGCCGCCATCCGCTGCACGCGCGCGATCGCCTGAGTACCGATCCATATCTCGCACTCATCGCCCCGGAAATGCGCTGTGCAATTCATCGGCTCCATGGCGGCGTGCGCGAGGAATGGCAATCGATAGGTAGCCTCTACTCTTGTCGCTGCGGTCGCGATCGCCTTCTCCGCATCGCCAATATTCTGCGCGACTGATCCCGTCTTGAGGGTGGCCTGCTTCAGTTCACGCGCAACATCCTGCGTGTCCACGGCAGCATGGATTCCGTCGTCCCACTCGATGCTGAGCGCCTCCAACCCCTTTTGGGCCGCTCCCATGTGATCGGCCACGACCGCCACCGCATCCTCAAGCTGGACGATCTGGCGCACGCCTTTCACGGCCTTCGCTGCGCTGTCCTCCACGCTCTTCAGCCGGCCGCCAAAGACAGGCGATTGCGTCAGCGTCGCGATCTTCACGCCCGCTGGCCGCACGTCGATCCCGTACACGGTGGAGCCATCGACCTTGCCTGCCGCGTCCAGCCGCTTTGCCGGCGTGCCGATCAAGTTGAATGCGTCCGGCTCCTTCAGCGTCACGTTTTCCGGCACCGGTATGCGCGACGCATCCTCGGCAAGGTCGCCATAGTTAAAACGTCGCCCGCTTGAGGTGTGGATAATCTCGCCCGCTTCGGCGCGGCACTCTGTTGCTTCGACCCCCCAACGCCTGGCGGCCGCCTCGGTCAGAACAATGAGCGCGGCCGCACCAGCTTCACGCAGCGGCTTCCAGGCGCCGCGGATGGCGTTCGAATTGCCGGTGGCCTGTACGCCCAGCATCGGATTGGCGTAGAGCTTTTCGTTCGGAGGCGCATGTTCGAGCTGGATCTGGGTCAGGCTGACTTCGAGCTCCTCCGCGATTAGCATCGGGATCGAAGTGTAGGTTCCTTGTCCCATTTCAACGTAGGGCATCGTCAGCACGATCTGCCCGTCAGTGGTGATTTTGACGAAAGCGTTCGGCGTAAAACCCGCGGACGCGGCCGCGTGGCTGGCGCCGAGCGGCAAACTTAGACTCAACACAAAACCGCCACCGGCGGCGGCGCTGTTGATAAGGAAGCTGCGACGAGAGAGATTTTCCCGCTTTTGGCTGTGATCTATATTCACGATCAGCCTCCATTAACCTGAGCGGCGAGTTTTATCGCCTCACGAATGCGGACATAGGTGCCGCAGCGGCAGATATTTCCACCCATGGCGTCGTCGATGTCTCCATCGGTGGGCTCTGGAGTCTCCGCAAGCAGCGCAGAGGCCGACATGATCTGTCCGGATTGGCAGTATCCGCACTGCGCGACCTCATGATCGAGCCACGCTTTCTGGATCCTGGCACCCACGGGCGTTGCGCCGATCGCTTCGATCGTCGTGACCTTCGAATCCCCGATGCTGTCGATAGTGGTGATGCAAGAACGAACCGCCGTTCCGTCGATATGAACGGTGCACGCACCGCACAACGCTATGCCGCAACCGAACTTGGTACCGGTCAATCCCAGGACGTCCCTCAACACCCATAGCAGGGGCGTGTCTCTATCGACGTCGACGCTTCTCTCACTTCCATTGATGTTGATCGAAAAGGCCATGGTGCAATTCCTTGTGTCCCGAACGGATCAAAGTGAGCAGGGATGTAACGGCGGGCAGCGTTCACCCGCCGAAAGCGTGCTGCGTCCGCGCAAGGGGCGGTGTTCCACTTCAGATCGATTAACGAAGCGAACGGAACGACACGCGCATTTCCGCGCTGAACAGCGCAGGCTGCTCCCAGGCGGCGAAGTGGCCGCCCACCCCGAGCTTGTTGAAGTAGATCAGTTTTGGATACGCCCGCTCAGTCCAACTGCGCGGTGCGGCGTAGATCTCGTCCGGGAACACGCTGACCGCAACCGGGATCGAGACGTGTTTCGGCTCGAAGAAATTCAGCTTGTTCTCCCAGTACAGGCGCGCCGACGAGATCGCCGTGTTGGTCAGCCAGTAGAGCGTGATGTTGTCGAGGATATCGTCTCGCGTCAGTCCCTCCGGCTGGCCGTCGAAGACCTGGGCGATGAGTTCGAGGCTGCGCGCATCGTGGTCGAGAATCCATGTCGCGAGGCCCGAGGGTGAATCCACGATTCCCTGCAGGGTTTGCGGGCGGTTTGCCATCTCGATGGCGTAGCCGAGGCCGTGCTTGTAGAAATCATCCAGCTGGTCGAAGGCATGCTGCTCGTCGGCCGAAAGACCTGAGGGCCGCGAGCTGCCGGGCTGGAGCGCCTTGGCAATATCGTCCGGGACGGTGGCCGGCATGTTGGTATGAATGCCAAGCAGTTCAGGAGGCGCCTGCAGCGCCATTTGTTCGGTGACGGCATTGCCCCAGTCGCCGCCCTGCGCCACATAGCGTGCGTATCCGAGCCGCTTCATGAGCACGATCCATGCGCGCGCGATACGGATCGGATCCCAGCCCGTCGTGGTCGGCTTACCCGAGAACCCGTAGCCGGGGATCGAAGGGATCACGATGTCAAACGCGTCCGAAGCGCTTGCACCATGCGCCGTCGGATTGGTCAGCGGCTCGATGATCTTCAACTGCTCGATGATCGAGCCTGGCCAGCCGTGCGTCACGATCAGCGGCAATGCATTCTCATGCCTCGAGCGGACATGGATGAAATGAATGTCCACACCGTCGATCTCGGTGACGAACTGCGGCAGCCCGTTGAGCCGCGTCTCTATCTTCCTCCAGTCGTACTCCGTCTGCCAATACCGCACGAGCTTCTGCACCGTCGCCAGCCGCACGCCCTGCGACTGATCTTCGACCAGTTCGCGATCCGGCCAGCGCGTGGCCTTCAAGCGTTCGCGCAGGTCGACCAGCGCGTCCTGGGGAAAATCGACCCGGAAGGGACGGATGTCTTCGGTCTTGGCCGCAGATGCGGGGTCTCCGGACAGAAGACTTGCCCCGCTTACGAGCGCGAGACCGATTGCGGCCGTGGCGAGAAATTCGCGGCGGTCCTGACGGGTCGCGAGGGTGGTTGACGCTTGGGTCGATCGATCGAGATTGGTCATGGCTGTTGCTCCTGTCGTGAATTGGCTTGTGTATTAGGCTTTGCTGACGTCGATCACGGCTTGGGAAAAAGCTTCCGGAGCCTCCTCGGGCAGGTTGTGACCGATGCCACCCCTCACAAGGCGATGCGCATATTTGCCGGAGAACTTGCTCGCATAAGCTGCCGGGTCCGGGTGTGGCGCGCCGTTCGCATCGCCTTCGAGCGTGATGGCCGGCACGTTGATCTCGGGTGCGGCAGCGAGTTTCGCTTCCTGCGGATCCAGGGCCGGAGCGCCGCCGGCCAGGCCGAGCCGCCATCGATAGTTGTGGATCACGATGGCGACATGATCCGGATTGTCGAAAGCCGTTGCGCTTTGCGCAAAAGTGACGCCGTCGAATTTCCATTTCGGCGACGCGAGCTTCCAGATCAACTCGGCGAACTCGCGTCGATACTTGTCGTATCCCTCGCGGCCTCGCTCCGTCGCGAGTAGAATTGATACCACCATTGCAGTTCGGCCTTCGGCGGCAGGGGCGCCTTACCCGCAGCCTGGCTTCCGATGAGGTGGCCGCTGACAGAGACGACGCCCTTGACGCGATCCGGCCACAGCGCACCAAGGATGTCCGCGGTGCGAGCGCCCCAATCGAATCCACCGACGATCGCGTCTTTGATGCCAAGTGCATCCATTAATGCGATGGTGTCGACAGCCAGAGCCGATGGTTGCCCAGTCCTCATCGTTTCATTCGATAGGAACCCGGTCGTGCCATAGCCTCTGGTAAACGGCACGATTACGCGAAAACCTGCCGACGCCAGTCGCGGCGTGACCTCGTCGAAGCTGTGAATGTCGTAAGGCCAGCTGTGCAGCAGGACGACTGCCGGTCCGTCGTGAGCACCCGTTTCGACGTATCCGACGTTAAGCAAGCCGGCATCGATCTGCTTCAGGGACCGAATGGCCGCAGCCGCCTCGGTTTTCTCGACCTCGACGGACCTGTCGATGCTCTGACTTGCATTCGCAGCTTGGGCCGGCACGACCTGCGTCGCCACGAGTGCTCCGGCAGCAACCTCGAAGAATCTCCTCCGACCGAAGATGTTTGAGCTGTTGTTCCCAGTCATATGCATCATCCGCTGTTGGCCCGCATCGGAAGAGATTTCGCGATACGAGCGTCGATCGGCTGATGATGGCCGCGCACTGAGTTCCGAACCATTCAACGATGGGAAGACGTCCCTCATCTTCACGTATTAGGGACCCGCAATCACTGGATAAGTGCGCTGCGCGCTCGGGCCGCTGAAGATGAAACATCGCTCACCTTCGTCATGTCGGAGAGCGAGATAACCAACCGCGCCGAAACATCTCCGTCATGGTGTCTGTGGCGCCTCATCAACGGCTGTACAACAGGAGACACTCATGAAGGTGCTGATGGTGATTACGTCACACGACCAGCTGGGCAACACCGGACGGAAGACCGGTTTCTGGCTCGAAGAACTCGCGGCGCCCTACTACATGTTCAAGGACGCCGGCGTTGAGGTCACGCTCGCCTCGCCGAAGGGCGGACGCCCGCCACTCGACCCCAAAAGCAACGAACCCGATTTCCGAACCGACCTGACACTTCGCTTCGAGAAAGACGCCACGGCGGAAGCACAGCTGGACAAGACAGTTCGCCTCGACAGCGTCAGGCAGGAGGACTTCGACACTGTCTTTTACCCCGGTGGTCATGGCCCCATGTGGGACCTTGCCGAAGACAAAAACTCGATCAGGCTTATCGAGTCCTTCATTGCCGCTGGCAAGCCGATCGGCATCGTCTGCCACTCCACCGGCGCGCTGCGTCACGTGAGGGCGCCGGACGGCAAGCTCCTGGTTCAGGGCAAGGAAGTGACCGGCTTCACCAATGGCGAGGAAGAGGAAGTCGGACTAACCAAGGTGGTGCCCTTCCTCGTCGAGGACGAGATGTTGAAGCTCGGCGCCGTCTTCTCGAAGACGGCGAATTGGACGTCACACGTGGTCAACGACGGATTGCTGATCACCGGGCAGAACCCGCACTCCTCCGGTCCGGCCGCAAAGACGCTGATGGCGGCGGTTCAGCAGAAGACGAAGCCGACCGTCATCGCGCTGGCTTCTTAGCTCGAATATCGACGAAGCGTCGACTGCTGCGTAGCAGTCGCCACATCATTAGAGGCGCGCGTTCAGGCGCGCTTCTCCCATTGTCTCTCCTCGAAAACACTTCGGGGATTTCGGCGCCGTCAATGGTCGATTCCAACACTCAGAGAGGACCACATCATGGATTTGCTCGCCTTTGCGAAAATCATCGCGAATCGTATCGAAGCAGAGTCTGTGCGCGCCAAAGTGCCGGTCTCGGTTTGCGTCATCGACATTCATGGCAACGGCGTACTCATGCACCGCATGACCGGCGCACCGGCCTTCTCGATGGAGATCGCCGAGCGGAAAGCCTACACGTCCGCACTTGTGGGACTTCGCACGGCCGAGCTCTCCGCGCTCGTTCAGCCTGGGAAGGATCTGTTCCCCTTGATGGGACTGGCGGGTGGACGATTTTGCTCAATGGGAGGTGGCGCGCCACTTACGACCGACGACCGGAGAGTCGCCGGCGTCGGTATCAGCGGCGGCACCGTCGAGCAAGACGTCTCCATTCTTGAAGGGGCCCTTCGGGAGACTTCCCCCACCCTCAACGCAGCGTCGTGACCACAGCACGCTTTCAGGAGAGCGAACATGAACGTCAACGGATTGCCAAGAGAAGCCGCAGGCGAAGCATCCCCCGCCGGCGCAATCGATATGAAACTTGACGTCGTCATCCCTGTGTCGGACGTTGATCGCGCGAAGCATTTCTATCGCGACCTCGGCTGGAGGCTCGACATCGATTACTCGGATGAGGTCGACTATCGGGTGGTCCAGTTCACGCCACCGGGCTTCGGATGCTCGATCATCTTCGGCAGGAACGTCACCACGGCGTTCCCGGGCTCGGTGCAGGGACTGCACTTGATCGTATCCGACATCCGGGCAGCGCGCGCCGACCTGGTCCGCCGCGGCATCGGGGTCGCCGAGCTGTTTCATGATGTGGATGGCATCTTCCACCATGCGAACGGTGACCGCCTGGTCGGCGGCGCAAATCCGCAGCGCAAGAGCTATGCTTCATACGCCTCGTTCAGTGATCCGGACGGCAATGGCTGGGTGTTCCAGGAGATCACCCAGCGACTGAGCGGACACATCGCGCCGGACGACACCAGTTTTACGCCCGAGCTCACCGATTTTGTCCGGCGCGGCGAGGCCGGGGCATAGCGCCCTAACGGGAAATCATTGTTCATCATGTCGAAAAAGAGCGATGACATGAAATCTCTGCCCGCTTTTGCCCTGTCGGCCGCCATCGCTTGCATGAGTATTCAAGCATCAGCGCAAGACCTGCAATCGAGCCGGCAGTCGATCTCGTATCATACGGTCGACATCGACGGGTTGAAGATTTTCTACCGCGAAGCGGGGCCGGTGAATGCGCCGACCTTGCTCCTGCTTCACGGCTTTCCATCGTCTTCTCGCATGTGGGATCCCCTGCTGCCGCTTCTCGCCAACAGGTATCATCTCGTCGCGCCCGACTATCCTGGCTTCGGCAACAGCAGCGCACCCTCACCAGACAATTTTGCCTATACCTTCGACAACCTTGCGAACACCATGAACGCACTGACCTCGAAGCTTGGAATAACCGACTATGTGCTCCTCATGCAGGACTACGGGGGGCCAGTTGGCTTCCGCATGGCGCTCGCACATCCCAAGCGGGTCCGGGCGATCATCGTTCAGAACGCGGTCTCCCACGAACAGGGACTGAGCTCGCTCTGGGAAGCTCGCCGGAAATACTGGGCGAATCCGTCCCACGAGCTTGAGAATCTCAACGCCAACTTCACCTCGCTCGAATCGACTCGCCTGCGGCACATCGGGTCTAGCCCAAATCTCAGTCGTTACGATCCGGATGCGTGGTTGGACGAGTACGCCTTCCTAACCCGGCCAGGGCAGGCCGACATCCAGGCGAAACTTTTCCTGGACTACCGAACCAACGTCGCATTCTACCCGCGCTGGCAAGAATGGTTGCGCGAGGTGCAGCCGAAGATGTTGGTGGTGTGGGGAAAATACGACCTTTCGTTCACCGTCTACGGCGCAATGGCCTATGGCGAAGATGTTCCCGATGCGGAAATACATATTCTGGAAGCCGGACATTTCGCCCTTGATGAGGCGACCAATGAGATCGCATCCCTCGTTCTCGATTTCGTTGACCGTCTAACCGGGCACACGGAATAACTCTACTCCACGCGACAATGCCGCGTCGAACCGAATGTTCGTACTCGCCGCAACCGGTCGCCGGCGGCCTTGTTGACGAGAAGGCTACCGATTCCCGGCGGCAAGCGTTTTTGTTGAAATTGGACCAGGGGTAGAGTGCTACTGGCGCCTGCTGCCGTCCTGCACCGCCAGAGCAGATAAAAACAACCTCAACTCCGCAATGGAATGGTCCTGCCCAAGAAGTCTGGTCGTTGTAGCATTGCGTGTCGGAGCACCACCTTCGAATAGGTCGCATAGAAAGTCGCGATCGGCGTTCTTGGAGAGTTGAATGGGCCCGATTGCCGACGACGGGGTTAATGCCAAGCCAAAGCCGGAAACCTGCAGCGGGTAACCGATGAGCAAGTGGAGCAAGGACGATGGTGAAGACGGTTGCTGCGCTCATAGTGGAAACGCTGAGACAAGCAGGCGTAAGGCGCATCTATGGCGTGGTCGGCGACAGCCTTAATGGACTGACCGACGCCTTGAGGCAGCAGGACGATATCGACTGGGTCCATGTTCGTCATGAGGAGGTTGCGGCATTTGCGGCGGCTGGGGAATCACAAGTAACCGGGCAGCTGGCGGTTTGCGCGGGATCCTGCGGCCCGGGCAATTTGCATCTGATAAACGGTCTATTCGACGCACATCGCAGCCGCACGCCGGTTCTGGCGATTGCGGCGCAGATCCCCACCGCTGAGATCGGCGGTGGCTATTTCCAGGAAACCCATCCGCAGAACCTCTTCGCGGAATGCAGTCACTATTGTGAGATGGTGTCGGATCCGGCTCAACTTCCTTTCGTATTGGAGAATGCGATCCGGGCGGCGGTCGGCCTGCGCGGCGTGGCAGTGGTGGCGATTCCCGGTGATATCGCGCTGCGACCCGCGCCGGCCCGCGAAATATCCTCCAGGCAAAGTCTTTTGCCAGCCGCACCGATGGTGCGTCCAGCAGAGGCACAGGTCGATGCGATGGCGAAGCTGCTCCCCGATGCGTCAAAGGTAACGCTGTTTTGTGGACGGGGCTGTGCCGGTGCGCATTCCCAGGTGATTGCGCTGGCCGAGGCGCTGAAAGCCCCGATCGTACATGCGCTTGGCGGCAAGGAGCATGTTGAATACGACAATCCCTACGATGTCGGGATGACCGGTTTCATCGGCTACTCATCCGGCTACGCGGCAATGCACTCCTGCGACGTACTTGTCATGCTAGGCACCGACTTTCCGTACAAGCAATTCCTGCCCACCGATTGCAAGATCGTCCAGGTCGACATCCGGCCGGAAAATCTGGGCCGGCGCGCACGCCTCGAATTGGGGCTCGTTGGCGATGTAGGGCTTACGATCGACGCGTTGCTGCCGAAGCTGACGAAGAAATCGAATACCGACCATCTCGACACGGCCTTGGCCAACTATCAGAAATCGCGCGAAGGGTTGGACAATCTCGCCAAGGGTACGCCGGGGCGACCGCCTATCCACCCGCAATATTTGACCAGGCTGATTGGCCAGGCAGCGGCCGATGACGCCGTATTCACGTTCGATGTCGGAACCCCGACCATTTGGGCAGCACGATATCTGACCATGAACGGCAAGCGGCGCATGATTGGCTCACTGGTTCACGGCTCGATGGCCAACGCAATGGCGCAAGCGATTGGCGTCCAGGCAGCTCAGCCGGGGAGGCAGGTAATTTCGCTCTCGGGCGACGGCGGGTTCGCCATGCTGATGGGCGACCTGATCACGCTGAAGCAGGAAAACCTGCCTGTAAAGGTCGTCATCCTCAACAACGGCGTGCTTGGCTTCGTCGCCATGGAAATGAAGGCTGGCGGCTTCCTCGAAACGGGCGTTTCGTTGGACAATCCTGACTTTGCCGCCATGGCCAGAGCCATGGGCATTCACGCCGTTCGGGTTAAGGATCCCGGCGACCTACCCGATGCTATCGCTGAGATCCTCGCCCACAATGGTCCGGCGGTCCTCGATGTCGTCGCGGCGAGGCAGGAATTGTCTATGCCGCCGACCATTGAGATTGCACAGGTGAAGGGGTTCGGCCTCTGGATGCTGCGCGCCGTCATGAGCGGTCGAGGTGATGAGGTGCTCGACCTTGCGAAGACCAACTTGCTACCGCGGTAAATCGGGATAGAATTTCGATTTCCGATTGCGCGGTCCAACGTCTCTTCGAGCTATGCATAGAAGGCAGTAGGCATACCGGAAATCGCCGGAACAAGGGCGATCGACTCCGGGCTCGCTGTGAAGATCCGGTAGTTGGGCATTCCAGGCGACATGGAAATGTCAAAAGGCGTCCGGCTGTTGCTGGCGCCCGGCCGGGGCCTCGCCGCCATGAGGCGGATGCCGCTTTTCACAGGCGACAAGAACGATCGCACGTCATCGAAAATCAAATATCGAGAACAATGTCGCCGTTGGGCCGTGAACAGCAAATCAGCGCGTTGGCCGAAGCTGGTGGGTCGATTGGCTCGGGATCGTATAATACGCGCCCGGAGATAAGGCCTGTCTCGCAATTGTGACAGACGCCAACTCGGCAAGACCATCGTGTGGGAACATCGCAAGCCTCGGCAAGCTCAAGTAGACTCTGAAATTGCGAATTCCAACGGACGTTCAAACCACTTCGGGCAAACGAAACGAGCGGTCCTTCGCTGGAAAGTGTTGCAGGAGGATGGGGTGATTTGTGTGAGGTTTCGGCAATACCGGGTGTGTTCGAAGATTCTGGACCAAACAGTTCCATGTGAATTCGCGCCGACGCGACTCCCCATGCCGCAAGGCCGGCGCTTATATCGCTCATGAATGCCGACGGGCCGCAAATATAGAAGTCAGCATCTCGCGACACGTTCAGCGATTTTAGCGCCAGGATATCCAACCGTCCGACAGCATCGAAATCGACACCTAACCGGTCACGCCGATCGGGCGTACTATAGCGGATGTGAGTATGACTGTGGCTCAAAGCCCTCAGTAGGTCGCTGGCCTCCTGAGCGAAAGGATGATGTTCACGGCCGTTGCGAGCGCCATGAAACCACCATACATCTTGCGTCGACATCCTCGCGGCTAAGGCGTGAAGCATTGCCATTACCGGAGTGACCCCCACGCCGGCGCTCAGCAGCACGATCGGCCGGTTGTCGCTCGTGAGAACGAAATTGCCGCGTGGCGCGCTGACGTCCAGTAGATCTCCCGCCTGAACCCTGTTGTCCAGAAATGTACTCGCCTCACCATGAAGCTCTTGTTTGACGCTTACGCGGTAGCAGCGGTCTCCCGGTTTGCCTGACAACGAGTAACTGCGCATCACACTTGGCGCATTGGGCAGGACTCCAATGCGCAGTACGACAAACTGCCCGGGGAGCGCCGTCTGCAGGTGAGATTCATCCGTCGGCTCCAGGATTAGCGACACCACCGCATCGCTTTCGCGGATTCTGCGAGCGACCTTCAGCTGTCGAAACCCTGACCATGCCGGCGGCGGCCCCGAGGCCGGCGTCAGTCCAGCATTTCCGGTCGTCGCACCCGCCTCTTCCTGAGTGAGCAACGCCCGAAATGAGTCCTGCCACCCCAAGCTTAACGCGGGAATGCGCAACGCTCGCTCGAGTTGATCTCGCGAGTGGCCGGACATGTAAAGCAGTGCGTCGATATCGGAAACGGTCATCGCCCCGGGACCGATAGCAACCTGGACAATGGCATCGCCTGCTTGAACTTCGCCCTCTTCTAAAACACGCATGTAAAAACCCGGCCTGCCATGAGCGACCAGCAGCGAAGCCATACGCGGCTCGTTCATTCGGATTCCCACACGATAGCAAGTGACACGCGGTTGCGTTACCTCAAACAATGCGTCCCCAATTCGATAGCGGTCGCCGATACATACTTCTCGATCCGGCAGACCATCGACAGTAAAGTTCTCGCCAAATTGCCCGTAAGCGAAATCACTCCGACCAAGTTCACTCTGCCAGAAGCGATAAGACTCAACTTGATAAACGAGGACCGCGCGCTGTTCTCCGCCGTGTCCATCCAAGTCTCCTTGCCCATCGCCGTCTACGTTGAGCCGGCGCACCTTGCACGGCCCTGCAACCGGCGCCTTCCAGACGGCAGTATGGACAATTCTGTCTTGCCACCGAATGTTGCGCGGCAACCCAACATTAACTGAAAGCAAACGAGCCATCTTCCCTCCCGCCTCGCGATAGGTAGCAAACAAAAACCGCGACTGTTCCCGAGATCCCCTTGTAGACGCAAAATCATCATAAGACATCAATTCTGATCGGCGAATAACACCAAGGTGTGGGGATACCAATGTATGATATGTTTCAGTGAGTTGCTCTGTAACACCTTGCGCTAGCGAAATCAGTTCACTGCAATCGCCCGCGTCCGGGATTACGTCGCTGACGCCCGTTGTGGTGCGGAAAATTAGCATTGGTCGGCGGAAGGAGGAATGGATTGTCAGGATCAGGCCCAGACAGCGATCTCTCTTTCGGCGCGGAGGTTCTCGCCGAGGTGCGCGTGCCTTCGGATATGTCAACCGCCGGCATCGTGCATGATCTCGGCAATCTTATTCAGGTAGCTTCCTCCGCATTAAGCCACTTGGCTCGTGACCCGACCATCTCAGACATTCCAGGTATCGACGTAATTATAGGTGGTGGCAGGACAGCCCTGGATCGCATGAGCCTGCGGGAGGTGTGCCGGCGGCTCGAGCAGATCTGTTGCCAGACGCGGGCAGGAGCCATGCATTGGCACGCCTCCACGATCCGCGGCATGCTTGCCAATCCCGCCTATGTCGGACGCGCCGCTTTCGGGCGGGCGCGCTACTTGCCACCACGACCACGGTTGCGACCAATCCGCGGCCATCCGCAGCCCTCGCCGCGCGCCACTTGCCGCGTTCCCGTTCCGCCTGACGAGTGGATCGCGATCCCTGTTCCCCCACTCGTTGATCCGGGCGTATTCGAGGCAGCCCGTGCGCAGCTTGAGGAGAACCGCAAGCGCAAGCGCCAACGCATGCCAGGCGCGGACTGGCTGCTGCAGGGCCTCACGGTCTGTCGGCGTTGCGGCTACGCTTATTATGGCAAGCGCGCGCCGCGTTCCCGCACGTATGACCCGACGGACACGCTGCGCTACTATCGCTGTATCGGTGCGGATGGCTACCGCTTCAGCGGCCACACCGTGTGCAACGACCCGGCGGTACGTGGCGATCACCTGGAGGAAGCAGTGTGGGATCAGGTGAAAGGCCATCCACAAAGATGCAACGACCATCATTCCGGGAAAAACGGGGACGCGCGGAGGGCTCAAAAGAGACGGCGTCTGACCTGAGACCCTGAACTTCCTCCAGATTTGGGTAGAGTCCGTCGATCATGGAGACGGATGATGCGACCTTCGAGGTTCACGGAAGAACAGATCATCGGGATGCTGAAGGAGCAGGAGGCCGGTGCGAAGACGGCGGATGTCTGCCGCAAGCACGGCATCTCGGCTGCGACCTTCTACAAGTTCAAGGCGAAGT
>NZ_JBEBMH010000058.1:0-16305 GCF_040081985.1 Mesorhizobium yinganensis
CGCCCGCCTCGCCGCCCGCTACGACCCGCATCTCAGCGCCTTCCACGACAGGTTGCACAAGGCCGGCAAACCCAAAATGGTCATTCGCATCGCGCTCGCTCGCAAACTGCTCGTCATCCTCAATGCAAAAGCACGCGACGCGCGAAACGAGTTCGCAAATGCAACTTGACACCAAAGATAGTCGCTCACCGGCCCGTCGGGCCACCTCTCCCCCTGCCCGGGGGAGAGGATCGCAGCATCGACGATTGGCGCCAACCTGGCGGCCTGCTATCCTCTCCCCCGGGCAGGGGGAGAGGTGGCCCGACGGGCCGGTGAGGGGGTGATGCCGAAACGAACCCGGCGTAGCCGGATCGGAGAGGATAATGTCCATATGCGATTGCCCTGCCGTAAACGGGGAGAGGGACGCTGGCCGCGATATTCCGGCTCATTCGGCAATGTTTTCCATAGGTGGAGTCGGCGATTTTAGCGGCCTCGTTCTTCACGAGGAGAAGCCGCCGGCAGGCGACTTCGAAGAACGGGCGGCATAGACAGCCAACGTGCATGCCGCTTGCCGCCTATTCCTTGAACCAGGTGTCCGGCTGATAGGGATAAAGATAACCGAAGTTGTAGTGCACCGTCTTCATGTCCGTCTTCACGTTCTTGAGGCGGTTGCCGACGACGACAGGCTTCGGCAACTCGCCGATCGTGCCGATGATCGTCATGTTCTCGAGGTTGAGCTTCACCAGTTCCTTGCCGAGTTCGGTATAGCGCTCGGAACCCGGCAGCACCGTCTTCCATTCGCGCGCGATCTCGTACATGCGCTTGGCCCAGGCCGGCGGCTCCTCGCCCTTGGTTCCGCCTGTCATTTCCCAATCCCGCCACTGCACGCCGAAGAGCGGCGAAAGGTCGGAGTAGTACGGGACGTAGAGGCCGATATTGGCGATCAGCGTCGGCTCGTAGGGAACGTCCCACTCCATGTTGATGTCGGAGCGGCTGGTACGAGCGTTGTCGCGTGTCGCCTCGCTGGTCAGTTCCTTCGGATTGACGTTCAAGCCGACCGCCTTGAAGTAGTCGGTCATCAGCTTGACGAATTCGGCATTGGCGAACTGGCTCGAATATTCCCACAGGATGGTGAAGGGCGAGCCATCCGGGAAGGTGCGAAAACCGTCGCCGCCGCGTTTCATGCCCATTTCGTCGAGCAGGGCGTTCGCCTTGGCGACGTCGTAGTCGATCATGTAGTTGGCGTCGGCATCCGTTGTGAAGGGGAGCTGCGCCGGCAGCGCCTGGCTGGGTTTGCCGAGCCCGAAATACAGGACCTGGTTCATCTCCTCGCGGTTGATTGCGTGGCTGATCGCCTGGCGGAATCGCAGGTCGCCATAGACGGCCCTCAGCTTCGGATCGACATGCGTAATGTTGAAGGCCATCGCATTGCCGATCGAGCCCGGCGGCAGGAGCACCGTGAAGCCGCCCTTCGCTTCGTTTTCCTTGAAGGTCGGATAGGAGCTCAGCTCGTTGCCCTGCGCCTTGAAGTCGACCTCGCCGTTGAGGATCGCCAGCACCTGCAAATCGGCGTTGAGGAAACGCTCGCGCACCCGGTCGATATAGGGGAGCTGCTGCCCCATGCTGTCGACCTTGAAGTAATAGGGATTGGCCTTCAGCACGCGCTGCTGCGTGTCGGGCGCGATCTCGATGACATGGGCTTCCAGCGTCGGCACATCGAGGGCCGCGGGCGATACGGTCGCGTCGTCATGGTACTTGTTGTAGTAGTTGACGAACCACTTCTTCCAATCCTCGAAGCCCGCCGCCTTGGCGTCCTCGTTCGCCTTGGGATTGTATTTCGGCATGAACTTCTTGAAGAAATGCGCCGGCGCGAAAGTGCTGAAGTAGGAGCCGTTGGTGGCCATGTAGGTCAGGAAGCCGGGAAACGGCTCGTCGAACGACACTTCGACATGTTGGTCGTCGATCTTCTTGGCATGCACGTTGACGCCCCATTCGGTGGTCGTCTCGGCGCTGAGGTCCTTGTTCTGGATGATGTCCTCGAAGAAGAAGACAACGTCGTCGGCGCCGAAGGGCGTGCCGTCCGACCATTTGTGGCCCTTGCGCAGTTCGAAGGTGATCGACTTGTGATCGTCGGCCCATTTCCAGGAGCGCGCGACGTTCGGCACGATGGTCTGCAGATCGTCGGAGATGCGGACCAGCACGGCCTGCCGCCAGCTCAGAATGTCGGAGGTTCCGGAGGTCGGCGCGCGCGACGTGCCCTCGATCGTGCCGCCATATTTGCCGCATTCGACATAGGGCAGGACGACCAGCGGCTGTTCGGGCAGGCGCTCGCCCACCGGCTTCAGCTTGCCCGCCTTCACGTCGTCGGCAAACAGGGGGTTCTCGGTGAAGGCGAGCTTCGCCCCAGCGGCGGTCGCTTCGTCGAGCTCGACCTGATGCGGGAAGGCGCCCTTGAGATTTTGCGGGTCGGCAACGGTCGGGCAGGCGGCGGCGAAGGCCGCCACGGAATTCAGCAGGGCGAGAGTAAGGGCGGAGATGCCAAGCGCGGCCCCTCGCTGGTTAAAAGGCGTCATGCTTCCACTCCCCGGTTTCGGCGTCGAAGGCCTCGATTGCGAGAATACAGAAATAGAATGACTAAACGGTCACCATGTCAACCGCAAGATTGACTGATCGGGCAGATATTTGTTGAACCTGACACAGAAATTGTCATGAGTCTGTCACGCCGGGACGTTATGCGCGCGGCCCCGCAATGACAATCTCCACACCAGCGGCGCGCAGGGCGTTCTCCACCGTGTCGTCTGGCGCGCGATCGGTCACCAACCGGTGTACCCGGTCGGCCTTGCAGACCTGGAACAGGGCGTGCCGGCCGAGTTTGCTGCCGTCGGCAAGCACGGTGACGTGGCGCGCGCTGGCGATCATGGCGCGCGCGATAAAGGCTTCTTCGGCGTTGAAGTCCATGAACGTGCCGCCTTGATCGACCGCGCCGATGGTGAGCACCGCATGGTCGGCATGCAGCCTCTGGATCTGGTCGACGACGAGCGGCCCAAGCACTTCGTGCCCGTCGCCGAAATAGCGGCCGCCGAGCAAATAGACCTCGCTGGGCGAGGGCGCCGACCACAACTCCGAGGCGACGACTGTGGAATTGGTGATGACCGTGAAACTGCCGGCATTCTTCAGGGATTCGGCGAAATAGGCAGTGGTCGAGCCGGCGTCGATCAAGATGCTGTCACCGTGCCGGAACAGCCCGGCCGCCGCCCGTCCGATCGCGATCTTTTCGGCTCGGGCCGTCGCCCGGCGGTCGCCGAGCGGGCTCTCCAGTGCCGTCTGCATGAACACCGCGCCGCCATGGACTTTTCGCAGGAGTCCCTGCTCGGAAAGCAGAGTCAGGTCGCGCCGCACCGTTTCGCGCGAGGTGTCCAATAGGGTAGCGAGTTCATCGACGCTGATCTTGGTGGCTTCCTTCACCAGGAGGGCCATCCGTTCGCGACGTTCGTCAGGTCTCATGTTGAAAACCGCCATTGCCTGTTCGGTCACAATGTGACATTAAAGTGACCATTCGGTCAAACGCAGTGTGCTTTCCATCATGTCCTTGCCCGCATCGGCCGCACCCGCCGACATTGCCCAACCCGCCGGCGCGACAACCTATGACGTCGCCATCATCGGCGCCGGCGTTGTCGGCTGTGCCATAGCGCGTTCTCTAGCGATTCGCGGGTGGAAGGCGATCGTTCTTGAGAAGGGCGGCGACATTCTGGAAGGCGCCAGCAAGGGTAACAGCGCGCTTCTGCACACCGGTTTCGACGAGCCGGCCGGTGGCATGGAGCTCAAACTGATCAAGACGGGCTGCGCGACCTATCGCCGGATCCACGGACGCATGAACCTGCCATTGGTCGAGACGGGTGCGCTGGTGGTGGCATGGGATGAGCAGCAACTGGGAAAACTGGCTGGCATCGCCGCCCACGCGCAAGCCAACGGCGTCGCCGTTTCGGTGCTCGACCGCGCCGGGCTGCGCCGCCGCGAGCCGATGCTGTCGGATCGGGCGCTTGGCGCGGTCGATGTGCCGGAGGAAGCCATCATCGATCCATGGAGCGCGCCGCTGGCTTATATCAGGCAGGCGATGATGCACGGCGCCGAGCTTTTGACCGGCGCCGAGGTGACCGGCCTTTCGCGCAAGCGGGGCGCATGGCGCATCGAGACTGGCAAGGGCGAAGTCGCGGCCCGGCTCGTGGTCAACGCCGCCGGCCTGTTTGGCGACCGCGTCGAACTCCTGGCCGGCCGCCAGCCGGGCTTCACCATCCGCCCGCGCAAAGGCCAGTTCGTGGTCTACGACAAGCCGGCGCATGACCTTGCCAAGGCGATCATCCTGCGTGTGCCGACGGAGCGCACCAAGGGCGTCCTGATCACCCGCACCGTCTTCGGCAATCTGCTGCTCGGGCCGACCGCCGAGGACCAGGAGGACCGCATTCATGCGGCCTGCGAGGAGGCCGTGCTCAGGCGCATCATGGCCGAGGGCGAGGCCATGCTGCCGGCGCTGGCCGGCCAGACGGTCACGGCGACCTTCGCCGCCCTGCGGCCGGCGACGGAGCATCGCGATTATGTGCTGAAAGCCGACGCCAAAAGCGGCTGGCTCACGGTTGGCGGCATCCGCTCGACAGGTCTCTCCGGCTCGCTCGGCATCGGCGAATGGGCGGCCGACCAGGGTTCGATCATTCTCGGCGAGGCGCGCGCCGCGCCGCCTGACGACGACCTCGACTGGCCGCGTATGCCGCCGATCTCGGAAGTCCTCCCCCGGCCTTACCGGCAGGCCGGGCGCTCGCCCATCGTCTGCCATTGCGAATGGGTGACCGAGAACGAAGTCCGCGCCGCGCTTTCAGGCCCCGCGCCGGCCGGCACGCTGGGCGGGCTCAAGCGCCGCACCCGCATCGCCATGGGCCGCTGCCAGGGTTTCGGCTGCAGCGGGGCGCTGGCGCGGCTGGCGCCGCATCTCGTCGAAGCCGGCAAGACCGACGCGGCGGCATGAACCGGGAGCCGGTTGTGCTGATCGTCGGCGGCGGGCCGGCTGGGCTGGCGGCGGCCCACTCGCTGGCCCGGCGTGGGGTGTCGAATGTCGTCGTGGTCGAGCGCGAACCGGAAGCGGGCGGCATTCCGCGCTTCTGCCCGCATCCGACTTTCGGGCTGACCGATTTTTTTCGGCCGATGTCCGGTCCGGCCTACGCGGCGCGATGGCGTTCGCTGGTCGATCCGGGCACGATATTGTCGTCGACGACCGTCACGTCGATCGGTTCGGAGCTGGAAACGATGCTGTCTGGCGATGAGGGCGAAGTGCTGGTCAGGCCAAAACGGCTGCTGCTCGCCACGGGTATTCGCGAGACGCCGCGCGCCGGCCGGCTGGTGTCAGGCGACCGGCCGCGCAACATTTTTACCACCGGCGCGCTTCAACGCGTCCTGTCCGAGGGCAAAGGACTGCCGTTCCGCCGGCCTGTGATCGTCGGCACCGAGCTTGTCTCGTTTTCCGCGCTGCTCAGCCTGCGCGACGCGGGCGTGAGGGCCGCCGCCATGGTCGAGCCGGGCGAGCGCATCGTCGCGCGCCGCCCCGCCGATCTTTTCGCGCGCGCCGTGCTCGGCACGCCGATCCGCTACCACTCGCGTGTCGTCCGCATCAACGCGGCAGCCGACGATGCCGGGCGCATGGCGTCGGTCACGATTGAGGACGCCGTCGGCAGGAGCGAGGAGGTCGCCTGCGATGCGGTGATCTTCACCGGATGCTTTACGCCCGAAGCCTCGCTGCTCGGCCGCCGCCCGGACCTTCGCGACGTGGGCACGCGCGGGCCGGCCGTCGACCAGTTCTGGCGGCTCGCCGAGCGCGGGCTTTATGCGGCGGGAAATGTTCTGCGGCCGGTCGAAACCGCCGCCTGGTCGGCGCGCGAGGGCGCGCTGGCTGGCGAGGCGATCGCCGATGACCATTTTGGCGGCGCGCCGCTTGGCGAGCGCCGCCTTCAAATCCGGGCCGACGGTTTGGTCGCTTTCTCGACGCCGTCCTGCCTAACTGTGCCAGGGCCGGCGCTGGGACCAATGCGGATGGCGGTTCGTGTGAAGAGGGCAGCGCAAGGCCGTTTCGCGCTTTCCGCCGATGGCGCGATTGTCTGGCGCTCTGGCTTGATGCGGGTTAGGCCGGAACGCCGGATCGTGCTCGATCCGAAATTTCCCGATCTGGAGAACGTTGGCGAACTTCGTATCGGCTTCGAGGCGCAGGCATGAAAGTCGTCTCCATCGACCAGGGAACGACATCGACCAAGGGCCTGCTTGTCGCAGAAGATGGTGCGGAGGAGACGGTCGGCGCGGTCAGGCATGGGCAGATCCTGCCTTGCCCTGGTTGGGTGGAGCATGACGCCGCCGAATTGCTGGAAAATGTGCGCGGCCTGGTCGATGAGGGCGCGGCGAGGGGAGCGAGGGGCGTGGCGCTCGCCAACCAGGGCGAGACGGTGGTCGCCTGGGACCGCGACAGCGGCGTTCCGCTCGCCAACGCCATTGTCTGGCAGGATCAACGCACGGAGGCGGAGGTCGCGGCGCTCGCTCAAGCCGGGAAAGGCGAAACGGTGCGGGCGCTGTCTGGCCTGCCGCTCGATGCGTATTTTTCGGCGAGCAAGCTGCGCTGGCTGCTCGATCATGTCGACGGCGCTCGCGAACTCGCGCGGCGTGGCCGATTGGGTCTAGGCACCTCCGACAGCTATTTCACCGAGCGGCTGACCGGGCGCTATGCCACCGACGTCACCACCGCCTCGCGGACGTCGCTGATGAACCTTGGCACATGCGCCTGGGATTCAGTGCTTTGCGACACATTCGGCGTTCCGACGGAATTGCTGCCGGAGATCGTCGCCGGCGACGAGCCGATCGGCATGGTGGCCACGCCGGTTGGGCCGCTGCCGCTGCTTGCATCCATGGTCGATCAGGTCGCAGCGCTCTACGGTCACGGCTGTCGCATGCCCGGCGAGGGCAAGATCACCGTCGGAACGGGCGCTTTTGCGCTGATGCTGACCGGATTCGAAAGACCGGCCGGACTTGGCGAGGGCATCGTGCCGACGGCCGCTTGGTCCTGCCGCGAGGGCCGTGCCTATGCCGCCGACGGCGGTGTCTACACGGCGGCGGCGGCAGTCGAATGGCTGGTGCGGATCGGTTTGCTGGGCGGCACGGAGGACCTTGCTGGCCTGTCCGGTCGGAGCGCAGCCGGCCGCGACCTGTTTTTCGTTCCGGCGCTGGCCGGTCTCGCGTGCCCGCACTGGGACCGCGGCGCGGCGGGGCTGTTCATCGGCATCGACACCGCCACCGGCCGCGAAGACCTTATCAAGGCCGTGCTGGAAGGCGTCGCCTTCCGGATCGCGGAGGTTGTAGATACGCTCGGCTTTGCCGGCGGCAATGCCATCTCGGTCGACGGCGGGCTGACACGATCGACCTATTTCATGCAATTCCTTGCCGACATATGCGGCCGTCCGTTGGTCGGGCGTGGCGAGGCGGAGGTGACTGCGCTTGGCGCGGGCTGGCTTGCACGAGCGGTAGCTGCAGGACGGGACCCGTCAGAACCCACGGCTATGCCGGGCCTCCCGTCAGCCGCAGTTCAGCCGGTGTTGGAGCGAGGTGATGCCGCCGCTCTGCGTGACCGCTTCGCGGAAGCCTTGGCACGCTCCAAGGGGTGGCGTCGATGAAGGCTGAGACGCAGCCATGACGATCTTTCGGGAGCGGCGGTCCTCTTCGTCGCCGTTGGCTCACGGTTGACCGAGTTTGGAGGTTTGAAACTGTTCGAAAATGTCAAACCTTTGCGCATAAGAATGTTGTAACTTCAACATGCTGTGTGGTAGTAACCACTGAAACGACCGTGGCGTCACGAATTGCATGCGGCCGCCTCGATCCCGCCCCGCCTTTCCACCGAAATCGGCCACGGAGACAGCCCGACAATGAAACATCTGGAACTGCGCGAGGAGATGATCGCGGTCTGCAATTTCATGGTTGACCGTGGCATCAACCAGGGCACGGCAGGCAATATCAGCGTCAGGGTGAACGAGGGTTTTCTGATCACGCCGTCCGGCGTGCCCTATCCGGAAATGGTGCCGGAAGACATCGTCACCATGCATATCGACGCCTCGCATGACGGCGTGCGCAAGCCCTCCACAGAGTGGCGCTTCCATCGCGACATCATGGAGAAGAAACCGGAGGTCGGCGCGGTCGTCCACCTGCATTCGCGCTTCTGTACCTCGCTGTCGATGCTGCGGCGCGAGATTCCGGCGGTGCATTACATGATGGCCGTGGCGGGCGGCCCGACCGTGCCTTGCGTGCCCTACGTCACCTGGGGAACGCAGGAACTCGCCGACCTGATCCTCGGCGCACTTCAAGACCGCTACGCCTGCCTGCTTGCCAATCACGGTATGGTCGCCATCGGCCCGAACCTGAAGCGGGCGGCCTGGCTGGCGGTCGAGATCGAGGCGCTGGCCTCGCAATACTGGCATGCCTTGCAGATCGGCGTGCCCTACGTGCTGCCGGACGAAGAGATCGCGAGGGTGGCGGAACGGTTCAAGAGCTATGGGCAGGGCGACGACGGCGCGCGCCGCATCATGCCGAACTGCTGCTGAGGGGCGGGACAATCATGGACGGGGCAAAAAAGATCGAGCGGCTGCTTGCCGGAACCTATGTCGATCCCGACACCGGCAAGGCGGTCGGTGTCGCGACGAAATCGCTGGCGATCAAGCCATCCCTTGCCGGCATGGAGGGCGACCTTGTCGCGGCGCTTGGGTTCGGAAAAAAGATCGCGGTCGTCAGCGACAGTACGACGCACGCGGTGCTCGGCGCCAGGGTCGAGGCGGCTCTGGACGGCAGACATGCCGTGCAGAGCGTGGTTTTTCCCGAAGCGCCATATCCGGACGATGTGACTGCCGACAGGATTCGCGGCGAGACCTCATGCGCCGACGCGCTCATCGCCATCGGTTCGGGCACGATCAACGATCTCTGCAAATATGCGAGTGCGCTTGACAAGAAGCCATATGCGGTTTTCGCCACAGCGCCGTCGATGAACGGTTATACCTCGGTCAACGCGGCGATCACAAAGCATGGGCACAAGATGTCGCTGCCGGCGCAGGCGCCGGCCGGTGCCTTCTTCGACCTTGCTGTGCTGTCGGCTGCCCCGGCGCGCCTCATCCGCGCCGGGCTCGGCGACAGCCTGTGCCGTACCACCGCCGAGGCGGACTGGCTGCTGGCGCACCTTCTGCATGGCCTGCCGTTCCGCGAACTTCCCTATGAACTGCTCGAGGACGACGAGGGTCCGCTGTTCGACAACGCCGCGGCGCTGATGGCGGGCGATCTCCAAGTCATGGAGCGGCTGGTGAACACGTTGGTGCTTGCGGGCTTCGGCACCGCGATCGTCGGCAACAGCCAACCGGCGTCCCAAGGCGAGCACCTCATCAGCCACTTCATCGACATGTTCGCCGATGACAACCGCCCGCTGATCTACCATGGCGAGCAGGTCGGAGTGACGACGCTGTCGATGGTGCGGCTACAAGAGCGTATGCTGGAGGAGACGCCCGTGATCTGGCCGGACACCGAGACCGAGGCCGGCTTCAAGGCCCGCTACGGCGATGAACTCGGGGCATCGTGCTGGGCCGAATTCCAGGGCAAACGGATCGACAGCCGCAAGGCCGAAGCGCTCAATACGCGGCTTGCCGAGCGTTGGCACGACATACGCGAGCGCATCGCCGGCGTGCTGCTGAAGTCGTCCTATTTGACCGGCGTGCTGAAAGCGGCGGGCGCCGACCTGACGCCGGAAGCGATCCACCTGCCGCGCAAATTCTACGACAACGCGCTGCTGCGCTGCCGGGAAATCCGCAACCGTTACACCTTCATCGATCTTGCCGCCAACGCCGGCAGGCTGGAAAGTGCGATCGGCACAATTTGATTGCGGGCCGAGGGCCGTTGCATCATGCCTGACATGACGGCGGTGCATCATGGTGTGGCTCCGGCGCGGGCCGGGCTCCAGTGGGAGAGGGGACAAGGGGCGACATGGCCGACAAGCCGAACATTCTTCTGATCTGCGCCGACCAGTGGCGGGCGGATTGCATCTCGTCGCTCGGGCATCCGAACGTCAAGACGCCGAACCTCGACGCCCTGGCGCGCGAGGGCGTGCTGTTCCGCAACCATTTCGGACAGTGCACCCCATGCGGCCCGTCGCGCACCAGCCTGCTCACCGGCCTCTATCTGATGAACCATCGGTCGGGGAAAAACGGCACGCCGCTGGACGCCCGCCACACCAACATCGCTCTGGAGGCGCGCAAGGCGGGATACGACCCGTCGCTGTTCGGCTACACCGACAACTCCGTCGATCCGCGCGGAAAACACCCGAACGATCCGGCGCTGACCGCCTATGACGAGGGTGTGCTGCCGGGGTTTCGCGCCCCCCTCCATCTGCCGGAGGACATGGGCGACTGGGTCGCCGAACTGATCAGGAACGGCTACGATTTCCCCAATGGCCGCGACGACGTGTTTCGTCCGAAAAAGGGTTTCGAGAAACCGGCGGATAGGGGGTTCCGCTACATTCCGACCGAGTTTCCGGCGGAAGAGAGCGAGACAGCCTATCTCACCGACGAATTCCTCAAATGGCTGCTGGTGCGCGAGCAGAAACCGTGGTTTGCGCATTTCGTGTTCTTCCGGCCGCATCCGCCGCTGATCGCGCCGGTGCCCTATAACGACGCCGTCCATCCGGCCGAGGTGGAATTCCCGCATCGCGCGGCGACCCACGAGGCGGAAGCCGAGCAGCATCCGATGCTAGCCTACGAGATCAGCCGGCTGAACCGCGTCGGCGCCTATGACGAGCATACGCCGCTCAACATCGTGACCACCGACGAACTGGAAATCCGGCAGATGCGGGCGACCTATTACGGGCTGGTCAACGAGGTCGATTTTCATCTCGGCCGCATCGTCGAGCATCTGAAGGCGACCGGGCAATATGATCGTACGCTGATCGTCGTCACCAGCGACCATGCCGAGATGCTGGGCGAGCATTTCGTCTGGGGCAAGGAGATCTATTTCGACCAGTCGTTCCATCTGCCGCTGGTTATCCGCGATCCGCGCCCGGAGGCGAATGCGACGCGTGGCACCCAGGTCGAGGCGCTGACCCAGGCGATCGACATCATGCCCACCGTGCTCGACTGGATCGGCCTCAAGGTGCCTCGGACTTGCGACGGCGCCTCGCTGATGCCGTTTTTGCGCGGCGATGCGCCGGCGGACTGGCGCGACGCGGTCTATTTCGAGCAGGATTTTCGCGATGTGCGGCTGCAAAGGCCTGAAACCATGCTCGGCATCACGTCCGACCAGTGCTGCTACGCAGTCGTCCGCGACAAGCATTTCAAATACATACACTTCGCGGCCTTGCCGCCGTTGCTCTTCGACCTTGAGGCCGATCCGCACGAGACGACAAATCTGGCGACCGATCCTGCCTATGCGACGGTCATGCTGAAATACGCACAAAAAATGCTGGACTGGCGGCTGACCTCGGCGGAGCGGACCATGACCAACATGCATCTGGGTGAGGGGGGCCTGTTTTCGAGGGAGTGACGCGCGTTCGCGAGCTGGCATGAGGCGCCTCGAAGCCTCGGCGACTTGCTCCACGCCGGGCTTTGAAGCGGCGAGACTGAAACCTGGCTTCCTTGAGGCAGCAACCTCATCGAAGCGCAAAACTTTGAACTGCTCTGTGTCGATTCTGTCACAAATGTTGTAGGATCAACACCATAAGTGATGCGCCTGAACAACTGGTTCGAAGCAATAGCTTTCCGGGGATTTCGCATGCAGCATAATGGGGCTGATGTGACCGAGATCGTGGCAGGACGGGTGCGGGCTCCCGCTTTTCTGTGTGCGCCTGCGCGGCCGGTTTCCCGGCCGTGAGCGGTCTTCGCCTGCGCAACGTGGTTCGCCACTATGGCGGGTTCACCGCCGTGGATGGCGTCGATCTCGACATAGCCAAGGGCGAGCTTGTGACGCTGCTCGGGCCCTCGGGCTGCGGCAAGACCACCACGCTGCGCATGGTCGCGGGTTTCATGGCGCCTGACAGCGGCGACATCTTGTTCGGCGAGCGGCGCATGAATGACGTGCCGCCGCACCGGCGCAACACCGCCATGGTGTTCCAGAGCTATGCGCTGTTTCCGCATATGACGGTCGCCGAGAACATCGCATTCGGCCTGAAGATGCGAAAGATTCCGGCAGCCGAGCAGACCCGCCGCATCGGCGAGGCAATCGACACCGTCAGCCTGCGCGGACTTGAGGCGCGGCGTCCGGGGCAGCTTTCGGGCGGCCAGCAGCAGCGTGTGGCGCTGGCGCGCGCCATCGTCACCCAGCCGGACATTTTGCTGTTCGACGAGCCGCTCTCGAACCTCGACGCAAAACTGCGCGAAAAGGTGCGGCTGGAAATCCGCGAATTGCAGAAAAGGCTGGGCGTCACCACGCTCTACGTGACCCACGACCAGGTCGAGGCGCTGGCGATTTCCGACCGCATCGTGGTGATGAACAAGGGCCGGATCGAACAGGTGGGGGCGCCGGAAACGCTCTACCGGTCGCCGGTCACCAGTTTTGTGGCCGACTTCCTCGGCGCCGCCAACATCGTCCCTGGCACGGCCGCCGGGGACCATCTGGTCGCCACGCCGATCGGCCGCTTTTCCGTCGGACCGGGGCGGAAACTCGGCGGCGGGCCGGTCAAGATAAGCTGGCGGCCGGAAGACATGCGCGTCGTCGCCCCCGGCGCGGAAGCCAACATCGTCGGCGCCAGGGTGCGCGGCGTGGTCTTCTGCGGCAGTTTCATCGAACTAGTGCTCGACGCGGCCGGCCAGCAGCTGCGCGCCCAGGTCGATACCGGCTTCAGGGGACGCGAAGGCGACATGCTCGATTTCGCGGTTCCCTCGGACCGCGTGCGGGTGGTCGAGTGAACGCCATGCGGACCGACCGGCTCACCCTCGTCCTCCTGATCCTGCCCGGCGCCGGCTTCATCTTCCTGTTTCTCGCAGCGGCAATCGCCATGACCGTGCTGCAAAGCGTCGGGCTCTATTCGCTGGTGGGGGAATCGAAGCTGACCTTCGAGCATTGGCTGTCGCTGGCCGACCGCACCTTCATCGATTCCTTCCTGTTCTCGCTGAAGGTCGGCGTCGGCAGCGCCTTCGGCACGCTGATCTTCTCCTATCCCCTTGCGCTGTTCCTGCGCCGCCGCCGCTTCGGCACGCAACTGATCGGCTCGATCATAAAGATCCCGCTGTTCGTGCCGGCGCTCGTTGCGGCATTCCTGATCCTCAACGTGCTGGCCTTCCACGGCATCCTCAACAGCGCGCTGCTCGGCCTCGGCATCATCGACCGCCCTTTGCGCATGCTGAACGACAAGTTCGGATGGAACGTTCTCATCATCCAGATCTGGAAGAACCTGCCGTTCCAGTTGCTCATTCTTTCGGCGACGCTGGAATCGATCCAGACCGACGTCGAGGACGCCGCGCGCAACCTTGGCGCCAGTCCGTGGCGGGTGATCCGACACGTCATCCTGCCGCTATCGGCGCCCGGCATCCTGATCGCCGTCGTGCTTGTCTTCATCCTCACATTCGGCGACTACGCGATCACCAAAGTGGCCGGCCCGGTCTATCCCTCGTCGCTGTCGGTGCTGATGTACACCGAGGCGTTCACGCTGCAGCAATGGGGCGCGGCCGCTTGCATCGGCGTGGTCATCACCTTCGCCTCGCTGCTGTTCGTCGCCATCTATGCGCGCGCGGCCCGCGCCGTCGCCGAGATCGGCCGATGACCGACATGGCGCTCACCATCCCGCCGCCCTATAAGCGCCGCAGGATCGGCCTGAAGGGATTTCTCGTCGGCCTGACCGTGGCGCTGCTGCTGGTCTGGACGGCGGTGCCGCTGTTCATGGCCGTGATGTGGTCGCTGGTGAATCCGGATGATCCGTGGTCGCCGCCGGCCGTGCTGCCGCCGAGCTTTTCGCTGGCGCAGTGGGAATATGTCTTCACCTTTTCCGAGATCGGCAAGGCGATGGCGACCAGCTTTATCCTGGCGCCGGTGGTGACGCTCCTCTCCTTTATCCTGTCGCTGCCCACCGCCTACGCCATCGGCCGGCTGACCTTTCGCGGCAAGGAGGCGCTGCGGCTGCTGATCCTGCTGCCGATCGTGCTGCCGGCCATGGTGATCGCCATGTTCTTGAGCCGCACATTCCAGACCTTCGGACTAGCGCAAACGTTTATCGGGCTCGTGCTCGGGCACACGCTGCTGTCGATGCCCTATATGCTGCGGATCCTGGCCACCGCCTTCGAGGCGATCCCACAGGACGTGATCGATGCCGCGAAGAACCTCGGCGCCGGCCGGCTGGAACTGGTGCGCCATGTGCTGGTGCCGATGGTGCTTCCCGGCCTGATGGCGGGGTCTGTGTTCACCTTCATCACCAGCCTGGAGGAATTCAACCTTACCTTCGTGATCGGAACGCCGACGTTCCAGACCATCCCGACCGTGCTGTTCGACTATCTCGGCTACCACTTCGTGCGCACCAATGCGGCGGTGGTCTCCATCGTGCTGATGGTGCCCAGCATCGCCCTTCTTCTCATCGCCGAACGCTACCTGAAGACGGAATATCTCTCGTCGGCTTTCGGAAAACTTTGACATCGGGACGCGCCGAGGCCCGGCGCCGACCGCAACCAGGGAGACGAATGTCATGACGACCAGACGTGTATTCCTATCCGCAATCGTGGGGCTTGCCGGCCTCATCGGCGCTTACCAGCCGGCCTCCGCCGCGGACGATCTTCTGAAAATGCCGTGGGACAAGGTTGTCGAGGCGGCGAAGGCGGAAGGGCAGGCCACCTTCTACGCCTGGTGGGGCGAGGAGTTCTGGCGCACCGCCGCCAAGGATTTCGAGGCGAAATACGGCATCAAGGTCGATGTCGTCACCGGCGACCGCACCGCCACCATCGGAAAGGTGGTGTCGGAAGCGCCGAGCGCGGAGGGCACCATCGACGCGCTGCTGATCGGCGGCGTGGAACTGAAGTCGCTGCTCGACGCCAAGGCGCTCTACGGGCCGCTGGTCGGTGTCATCCCCGGCTCGGACAAGCTCGATCCGGCCCTTTCCAAGGTGCAGGAGGGTTATGCCACAAACGGCTATCTGGTGCCCGTCTACCGCAACCAGACCGGCTTCGTATACGACCCGGAAAAAGTGCCCAACCCTCCGCAGACATGGGCTGAATTCACTGCCTGGCTGGACGCCAACCCAGCGCAGTTCGCCTTCAACGATCCGTCCAAGGGCGGCTCGGGCCAGGCCTTCGTGCAGGCCGCGATCGTCAATATCCTGGGCGATCGGGACAAATATGCCGGCGACACCGAGATGAAACAGGAGAAGGTCGCCGATTGGGGCAAGGTCTGGGAGTGGTTCAACGCCAACGAGGACAAGTTCACCATCACCGCCTCGAACAACGACTCCATCGACCGCGTGAACCAGGGCGAGGTGCTGATGGCCGCCGCGTGGGACGACGACACCGCGGTCTCGCTGTCCAAGGGCACGCTGTTCAAGCGTGCAAAGCTCTACGTGCCGGAACTCGGCATGCCGGGCGGCGGCGACAGCCTCGGCATTCCCGCCAACGCAAAACACAAGGCGGCGGCGATGCTGTTCATCGCCTATCTCATCGAGCCAGAGGTGCAGAAACAGCTCAACGCCACCATCGGCAGCTATCTCGCGCGGACCGACGTTTCGGGTGAGAATGCCCTGATCCCGGAAGACCAGCGGCAGAAGAACGGCCGGCCTTGGCTGCCAGGCGCCTACAAGGGGTATTTCATCCAGCAGTTCGTCGCGGAAGTGCTGCAGAAGTAGGTGTTGGTTGACCGAAGCGGGGTCAACCTCATGGCGGACATGAGTTACAATAGTCTATTCTTAGAGCAAATGTACCGGACGTCACTGTGTTCCGGAATCTCGATCCGTTAAGGCGAGGCAATAGCGGATACAAAACAATCCTCTACGAGCCGGCGTTGCCGGCTCGTTTCGGCATCACCCCCTCACCGGCCCTTTGGGCCACCTCTCCCCCTGCCCTGGGGAGAGGATACGCAGCTTCGCCGATTGGCTCGAACATCGCGGCCGTCTATCCTCTCCCCCGGGCAGGGGGAGAGGTGGCCCGAAGGGCCGGTGAGCGACTATCTTTGGTGTCAAGTTGCATTTGCGAACTCGTTTCGCGCGTCGCGTGCTTTTGCATTGAGGATGACGAGCAGTTTGCGAGCGAGCGCGATGCGAATGACCATTTTGGGTTTGCCGGCCTTGTGCAACCTGTCGTGGAAGGCGCT
>NZ_JBEBMH010000059.1:0-16226 GCF_040081985.1 Mesorhizobium yinganensis
CACCAGATCTTCGAGCTGAAGTTCCATCTGCTCGATCAGCCGCGCCGTGCGTTCGGACCGCTGGCCGTATTTCTCACGCTTCAGCTTCTCGATCATGAGCTGCAGATGCGCGATCAGCGCCTCGGTGTCCGATAGTTTCGCCTGCGCGCTGGCGGCCACCGCCTCGGCCTGCTTCCGCGCGTCGCGTTCGGCCCGCAGCGCCGTCAAGGCGCTTGCGAGGTCCGAAGGAAGATCGTCCGGCTGCAACATCATAAAGCCAGTGAATCAGCTTTTTCCTGCGATTTCAAAAGCTAAATGCTAGCCAACCCGCGTCGGCCGCCATGTTTTCTGCGGGTGGCGCCAATCGATCCCGGACAACAGATAGCCGAGCTGCGCCGTCGAGATCGTCACCGCACCGTCGGCCGGGCTCGGCCATATAAACCGCCCCCGCTCCAGCCGCTTCGTGAACAGGCACGCCCCCTGGCCGTCATGCCAGATCACTTTCAAAAGATTGCCTCTGCGACCCCGAAAGCAGAACAGATGTCCGCTCAGCGGATCCCGACGAAGCACTTCCTGCACCTGCAGCGAAAGGCCGGGAAAGCCGCGGCGCATGTCCGTGTAGCCCGTCGCAAGCCACACGCGCACGCCGCTGGGGATCGCGATCATCGCAGGCTCTCCAGTCCCCGGATGATCCGCAGCAGAGCCTCGACGTCAACGTCGCGATCCACCACAACGCGCCGGCCCCTCGCCACCACGATCTCGATCCGGCCTTTTCCATTGCTGGTGCGGGGAGTCGAATGCCTCGCATCAATATCGGCCGCAGGCACAACACGCGCTTCGACCAAGCCTGAATCAGCGCCGTTCCAGATACCGAATGCACCTTCCCGCGCCGCCCGGCGCCAGGCGAACAACTGCGCCGGAAAAGGCCGTGACGCCGAGCAACCGCGGATACCGCATCGCCCGACACGAAGCTCTCCTCGACAATCTGACGCTTCGCCTCCGCACTGAACCGGCGACGCCGGCCCGTGTCCACGATCTCCAGAAGCTTGAAATCATTCTTGGTCGTAGTGGTGTCCATACGACCTGTAATCATTCCTGGCGCCGATGTTCACAAGGCGGCACTCCTCGGAGGCGTACGCAGGTCGTCGGCAGTCGCGGTATCCGGTGAACGTCCGAGGAATGTCGCCAGGCGTCCGATGTCGCGAACATAGTTGCGCTGCGTCTCGCGTGAGAAGCGCCGCATGTTCATGTCGTCGATCAGCCGCTGGCGCAGCGGGCTGACGGGTGTGTCGAGAACGGGGTCAGGCATGGTCGGGCTCCTTGTTGAAGAAGCCCGTCATGCTCTGCTCCAGCCGAACGTCGCTCAATGCAGGCGCGACCTCCGGCCCGTGCTCTCTACCTCAAGTGCAGGCGCCCTCCCGCGCCAGCGGGTCGTCCATGGTCGAACGGGCAAACCGAAGGCCAGATCACCAAGCTCAAACTCATCAAGCGGCAAATGTACGGCACGCGCCAAAATCGATCTGCTCCAGGCCAGCCTCGTCGGTATCACTTAGATGGGGTCCGCAGCGAGAATACGTCAGAGCCGAATAGACCCGACTTGGGGTCTTGAGTGGCACGCTGGTTCAAGCCTGATCAGGCGAAGCTGGTCAGGTTTGCACAGCCTGATCGGGCGCGGCTGAAGCTGCCGTCCTCAAATTTCCTTGTTGGGCAAGTTGGCGCGACCGGCACCCTGCGACATCCCGACCTTGCGGAACCAGTCCAGTGTCAACCCAATACCAATTTCGTAAGAGACCTTGCAATGCCATCCTGGGAGGACTTGACGAGCGCGAGTAAGATCCGGGCAACGGTTAGTCGGATCCTGTGCCACCGGTGGGCCGAACTGTATCTCGACCTGCGGGAACAAGCTCTGCACGTACAAGGCAACATCGATCACCGAAATCTCTCGATTGTTACCGATATTAAGAGGTCCCGAAAAGTTTATGCCGTCTAGCCAGAAATAGCGCTCAAGGGCGTCTATAATATCATCGATGTATCCCCAGCTCCGTGATTGCGATCCGTCGCCGTATACCACGATAGGATCTCCGCGGAGCGCCCTCGTCAAGAAATTCGATACCGCCCGTCCATCGTTCGGGCGGGTGCGCGGACCGAAGACGTTGAACAGGCGGACGACCTTAATCCGCATCCCCTCAGTCCGGCTCATCTCGAACAGGAACGATTCTGTGCACCGCTTGCTTTCGTCGTAGGATGACCTCGGCCCGGTGCAGTCGACTGAGCCGCGGTAACTCTCTGGCTGTGGCGAAACGAGCGGATCTCCGTATACTTCCGAGGTTGACGTAAATGCGAACTGCCCGCCCCGGGCTAGCAACTCCCGAAGTCTGAATGCCCCGCGGATGTTCGCTGAGATGGTCCTAGCCGGTTCGGCGATGAACCACGGCGGCGATGCAGGGGACGCGAAGTGATAGATTTCGTCGAAACGTAACTCAGAGTTGAAGACCTCTACATCCGACTTGACGAACTTCATTCGATCGTCACGAATGTGCGCAAGGTTGCTCTGCAGTCCGGTCCAAAGGTTGTCGACCACCACAAGCAACTCAAAGTCAGTTCGACGAAGAAGGCGGTCAACCACGTGCGATCCTATGAATCCCGCGCCACCCGCAACTAAAATGTTCATTCGTACACCTGCCTTTAAAGAGATCATGCCGCAAAATGTAAGGATCGCCACACAAGATGAACACTAAGTAGGCGTGCGCGCCGTTCCTGTTAGTATCTTTTATGCGCGCAGAGTCAATCGAGCGATTGGCCGATAGATTGGGCACTAACAGTCTAAAACGATACCCTTCGTATCCAAGCCAAATCATACTGTTCAAGAAATAATTGCTCCACGCCTCCCGGTAGCCTGCCGGAGATCTTTATTTCATACTCTGCTTGACCGTCATCTGATACAATAGACTGATCTTTAACATCGCCTCGCCAACCAGTGGCGGAAGCGCCGGCGGGAATGTCCATCCGGAAAAAGTTCTCAAGGTCATTCCAGTCAAGAGATACAGATAAATATTTACGATAAAGGCGACGAAATCCAGCCTTAGAGGTATTTGGTCCCGCCGCATACGTCTGATCGCGGGATTCATTGTAAATCATCATAAACACATCTTCTGATATCCACCACTCACCTATCCCTTTCGGATGTCCGGAGAATCGGTACAGCGTTGCAGGGCCGCTAATCACAATTTGCCCGACGGCACCTCTAAACGCCTTGAGGCTGGCTTCTTTGAACTTGCCCATTCGCTGGTCTCCCTGGAATATATCCTGTGCATAGGATGACGTTGATCAACATCTGCGGTCAAAGGCGCGTACCTCGGACGCGCCGGTTTGCAGCAATCGTTCGGCATGGCAGCGGGATTTTCGTGCCCGAGTGTCGGCTGGTCAGTGATGAGTTCATTGACGGATTCCAGGGGAAGAAAGTGAAGGCCATTATCTGGCGTCCGCGGTGTCACGGTTTCCGACGACGCCGTCGTCCATTAGAATCCGTCAACTTAGTTCTCCCAGCCGCCGGGTGGCAAACTCAGGGCCTAATGGGACGACTTCATGATGGCTCAAAGCTAGCCACCTCGGCACCACGACAGCAGGCCACGCTTGGCAAGGAATGCCTTGACATCATCAGGATTCTGAAATCGCCCGAGAATGTCGTCATCATTCTGCCGTCTGAAATTTGGTACGTGATTTTGATCGATTGCGAAACCTAGAAAGTCGGAGAGACGCTTGGGAAGATCAGCATCAAGCAGATTGGAATAATCGATAAACAGCGCCGTTCGCTTCGCTACGGCTAACTGTCCCATGCGTTCTCCATCCGTGCGGCGCTGATACCGCATCCAGCGCTCGAACGCGGCGGAGAAAAATCTGATCTTAGGTGCCTGCCAGGGATCGCCTTCCCCGCGAAACCAAATCCCTGTCTTTTTTGAGATCCGCTCCGAGGAGAATTGTGCGAGCAAGTTGCGGCGACCAAGTTGCACGATGTGAGTGTTACGATCCTCGATCACGCTCGCTGTAACGCGACTATCGAGGAAGGAAAAGTGTTTGAAACCTACAAGCTGGTAGCCAAGTTGCGTCGCGTCGTCGACCAAACGGTTTAGAAAGGCGACAGGATCGCGGTCACGCGTTTCAAGACTCGGAGCGTCTTGGATGGTATTGCCGCGCAGTTGGATCATGTCGCGATGGAAAATCTCGTAGTGGCAGAGCGCTCCGCGCGACGAATTTATGATGTCGCAGAGCAAGGTAGAGCCGGTGCGTGGGCTGGCGAGAATGGCGACCCGTACTGGAGCTCGTCCCATTCGGGCGACAGGGGGCGCGGCGAGTTTCGGTTTTGCGATTTCGGCTGGCCCGCGACGCTTGATAGGTTTGCGTTCTCGGTCTGCCAGCCATGGGAACAAGCCGCTCTCGCTCACCGCTCGCCATAGCGCCTGCGAATATGATCGACCGAAAGCAACCTCGTCGCAGTACAACGGCGGTTTCGAACGCTGCTTCTCTGCTATCTCATTTCTTAAGGCCGCAAGACGAGTGGGATCCCGGGCCAGCGCTGATGCAATTTCGACATAGGCATCGGTCGTGGAGGCACATAGCGCGTTGAGCCCATAAGTCCGCGCCCAGGCCGCTCCTGTGAGCAAACGCAGCCCGTCACCGCCGCGGGTGACAACTGGAGTGCCAACGGAGAGCGCCTCGCAAACCGTGGTTGCGCCTGCATACGGGAAGCTGTCGAGATAGAGATCGGCCGCGCCGGCGATGGCACGGGCACGCTCGGGCGTCTGGGTTTGGAGGAGGATAACGCGTTCGCGCGAAACGCCGGCGAAGTCTAGCGAGCGATCAATTCTCTGCCTAAAACGCGCTTCAGCGAACGCCATCGACCAATTTTTGGCAAACGGATAGAGGACCAGCACAGATTGCGGCGCGGCTGCAAGAATCGAGGCCCAAGCCTCGAGCAGCAAATTTGAGATTTTGTGCGCCATGGCACCGCTGGCGAGCATCGTTGCATCGGTAGCCACACCAAGTTCGTCACGCACAGCTTTTCGGTCGAAGCTGACGAGCGGGGGGAAGGCGAAGGCAGACTGGAGCGTCCCCTTAATAAGCTTGAGAGGCTCATTGTAGTGTCGCTGCGGATTCTCGGGTTCGGCTGCCATGCAACTGATTGCGAGATCGAAGCTGGTGAGACCGCTACTGGCGGGGCATACAGCGCCCGGCCAAATCTGAAGCGGTGCCAACCGATGAGCCAGGATCGCCGTGGCTTTTTCGTAATCCGTGACGAAACAGCCCGTGATGAGGAGGTCCGCGTCCAAAGCGCGGATCGCGGCGACCGAAGCGGCCACTGACATCCCTGCCAAACAGAGTTCCTGCTTGAAAATGTCGTCAATCGGCAGCGCACCTGGATCGTGGCTCATGCGAACCAAAACCAGTTCGAACAGGTCACCGTCGAGATGACGGTACATACCGGAGAGCATCCAGCCTTCCGGATTGGCAAACACGTCGCGCACGAACACAACCACGCGCAGTCGATCCCGCCGCAGTCGCGGCCGGCGATCCATACCGAGCCTTGCCCCAGAACGAGCCAAGACACGTTCGATCGCGCGCGCGCGAATCCGCGCGAAATCGCGCAGTACGCCTTCACCAAACATGGCGCGCGTGCTGCGCAGCGTGTCCAGCGTCGCAGCCGCAAGTCTGAAGGCGGCGCTCGTGGGGGGCTCGCGGGCCAGCACGCTATCAATAGAAGTTAGCAGGCGGCACAGGTAACCGATATACGCTTGTTGCGTCGCGGCGGAGTTCATCTCCGGCGCCTCAGTGAGCCAGAGTGCCAGCGATTCGGGATGCCAAAACATCGGTGGCGGAAAGTCGGGTAACGCCGATGCGCTTTCGATTTCTTGCGGCAACTTCAGTAAAATCGCGATCAGTAGGTATCGCAACCGGTCGACATCGCGCTCGCCAGCAGTTTGCAAGATAGCTTCGGCCTCATGGGCCGTCGCCACCAGATGCCGGGATACAGCACCAAGATCAGCGAGTGTCTTCAGGTCATCGCCATTTGCCGCAACAAGCAGCAAGGCGCGGGCATCGCAGGTCGCGAGGTAGGCAGCCAGCTTGTCGCGCAGTCCGGATACTTCGCTGGCAACAACATCCTCTTCTCGCAGGAGATTGGTGGCAGCGTCGAGCAACTGCCGTCCGAGATGAGAGCGAAGCGTCGTGACCTGCCCAGTCTGAATATGAGGTTTCAACTGCCTCGCCTCGAACGCGAGGCTTAAGATCAACAAGGGCGCGTGAGCCGTCTGTCCGGGCGACATGTCGGCCACCTCCAGCGCAACCAGCGCGGAATGCAGGACCAGCAGAACCTCGCGGCCCGCAGCCTGTTCGGGCACCGAGACGCGCAATTTGCCGGCGCCCACAACCGCCGCGGCGTCCAGCATCTCGCCGTCGAGTGACACCGCCAACAGTTGTGCGTGCCCGTCGACCATTTCAAGTTGAGGCTGGACAAATACTTCGACGGCCATATCGAAAGCTCCAACTGGCAGCGCGAAACGCAGTCGCGCCTCGGCGGCGACGATATGGACCTCGTCGTCCTCGCTATGCAAGAAGCCACCGTCGAGCAACTGCCTACCCCGGCGACTACCGAAGGTGATCTGTTCCCCGGGGTTGAGAAGCACCGGCATTGTTTGGCCGTGCTGGCCCGGCGACTCAACAAGCAGCGAGAGGGTAGCGAGCTCCAGTCGATCCGAGGTCGTATCGGGTTCAAAATCGAAGTTGAGCCGGACGTAGTTACCGACTTGGCTTGTGGCATACAGCGGCAGGATGATCTCAGTCGTACTGCCGGTGCGGCCACTGAACACCTTTTCGTCCTCGTACGAAACGATCAGCCAACCCGGCGGCGGCAAATCGCCAAAATGCAGCGAGAGACGAGCGACATCGCCCTCCGGACGGAAAAAATGCAGCCAGCCGGTGCGACCTACCAACATAGCCGAGTTTCCTGTTCCGGATACCCATTGACCAGTCGAGAGGCGACTTGCGAGGGTATGCCAAACCGACTCCGGCCGGACACCCTCAAAGTAGGGCACTTCCGGGTCTTTGTGTTCGCTGACCTTAATTGCGTGAAGCCGTGCAAGGCGGCAGGTACTGGCTAGCTCGATCTGAAGCCGGCGCGACCTGGCCCAAGGCATCGCTCGTAGAGAGAATCGCGCAACACCTTCAGTCCCTGGACGACCGTGCCATGCGAACTCGTGGTCGACCGATACTGTCAACTCGTCGTCAGATGCGTCACGGAACATGATCTCGACAGTTATCAGGCGCGGCGACGGATCGATCGCGATGACCGCGCGCGAAGTGCCAAGACCGTCCATAGAGGGGAAAGTTGCTGCGTCCAGCCCGATCCACCCGCCAAAGGGAACATGCATCGGCCAGCGCTGCCGCAACAGCTTTTGTGCTGCGTCCCTCCCCATGACACGAGCAAGATTGCGGCCAACGTTAGGGCGCCTGCTGCGCGTCCGTTGCACGTCGCGCAGCGCCACACTTTCGGCAAGTCGAATCTCGGCACGCGCTGCCAGCAGTTCAGCGAGAACTGAAATATCATCCCCCGGATCAGCGAGCTTCTCAGCATTGACCGACAATTCGTACAGAGCTTCTGCGATGTACCGAAGGTTCTCTGGACGGTGGGACGGAATATCCGCGCCGTCGTTGGTGAGCACGTAACTGTTGTGGCCGTGCAGACGATAGGAACCGAGGACATGTGGAATGGGTTCAAAACGCCCGACCATTCCAGCAGCTCTGATCAGGTAACAATCCGCACTGATGCGCCAACGTTCCGTTGGCATCGGCAGAATACGCTCCAACGCCTTTCGTGCGAACGCATTCCCCGAGGTCGGCGGTACATTGAGATCACCATCAGATAGTAGGCGCGGACGGATGTCGCCACAATCGGGGTGAATGGAGGCGCGGTACAGCCCGGTCGAACGGCCGTCCTCGTCGATTGTTTCCAACCCGAATGTCATGACCGCGACGTCGTCGCACCAAAGGCGGATTACCGACTCGACAGCTTCTGGGTTCAGCATGTCGTCGGCGTCCAGGAAGATGACTATGTCGCCTTTGGACCTCGCAAATCCGATGTTGAAAGCGGCTGCCTGCCCGCTATTTTCAGTATGGATCACCTCGATTCGATCGACGTGACCCGCGAGAATGGACGCTGAAGCATCCGTCGAGCCGTCGTTAACAACGATGATCTGATCGGGTGCGCAACTCTGGTGGTCGAGACTGGCGAGGCATGCATCAAGGAAATGCCCGTAATTGTGGCAAGTTACCACGACGGTTAGGGTTGGGCGATGTGGTGACTCCATAATTTCGTTACACAACTCCATAAGTTCGGTTCCAACTCAGGTGAGAGCGTAGATCTTGCAATACGCTATGCACCACGACAATACCGCGATTCAGAAACCGAAAGACGATCGCTAGCCGGCCTTTTGGATGCACGCTGACTATCCTGGTTGCATGGAATTTGCGTTGATGTCAGGCCGTGGCCCTTGTGATCAGAATGCATCCGACTTTGGTCGCAAGCGCTGCACCTGAACTATCAGATACGAACGACAGACGGAAAGAACCTTTAGAAACCTGCGACCAATCAGCAGCGACGTTTTGGGACAGATCGGCTGAACCGCGTTGTCTCCCAAATAGCCACTATGGTTGCGGTGCAGGTAGGACGTTCCCGCCGACGGCCGGAAGGTTTATCAAATTGGCCTTCCAGCTTGTCTCAATCTCGCGAGCTGCCTCCTCACCATTTATTTGGCCAGTAGCTAGCCTTGTAGCTACCTCATTGACAACATTTCCGACTATGGGGCCGACCATTTGGTCCAAATAGAGCTGGTGGTGACTGCTGTTAAGCAGCTCGTCAGCTACGTCGCTCAGGAACGGGTCGGTCACCGTCAGATCCGAGCCAGATGCAGAGGGAATGGAAGCCGCGAGTTCTGCGATTCGGCTTTGTACAGCCCGAGACGTGAACACGCGTAACAGCTCTACGGCCATGTCGGGCGCCTTGCTGTTGACTGCATATCCATCGGCGCCGCCGTAGGTACGTGAATCACCTCCAAACTGCGCGAGACCCGGCATATCCAGGCGCACCAATTCCTCTTTCATCCGGTTGAAGCCTCCTGGCCAGTTCCAGCGCATGGTGTTGAGGCGCCAGTTGCCGGTAACAACCATTGCGGCGCGGCCCTTGGCAAAAGCCATGCCGGCCTCGTCTTCACTATCCGACATGTATCCTGGCTGAAAGGGTTGCAAATCAGAGAGTTGACGCAGCCGCTGCCCAGCCTCGACAAAGGCCGGGGCCAAGAAGCCACCCTCTCTCCCCAAATATGCGTTCTGGAAGGCATCACGGCCTCCGATTTGCTCGGCCAGGCTTCCCAAGATTAGTTGAAATGGCCACCGATCCTGGCCCCCTATCGCGATCGGCACGATGTCATGCGCCTTCAACGCACGGATCGCACTTAGAAGACCATCCCAGGTTGAGAGTTGCTCTGGTTTTGCACCAGCTTCAGCAAGCAGTGTCTTGTTGATCCACAGCGAGACCAACTCGACCGAGGCTGGCACGCCGTAAATGTGGCCATCGTTCACGTAGGATTGGAGCGGTCCGGGACGGAACTCGAGAGCCCAGCCGTTAGACATTTCCTCCGTCAGGTCGCGGGCGAAACCGGCGGAACGCAGGGCCTCAAGATGTCCTCCGCCCCACGTATGCATGATGTCTGGCGGTGTGTCTGAGCCGAGCATTCCGAGCAAGTTTGCTTTATAGTCATTGCCTGATTGATGAGTGATGTCCACATAGTAGCCTGGATGGGCCGTCTCAAAATCGGTCGCCAACTCGCGCCAGAAAGCATGCACCTCGTCGTTCCTGCTCATTGCAGCAATACGAAGCACGATGGGCTGTGCGCCCGCACCTCGGGCAGCCACAGCGGCGACTGTGTGGATTGCGCCGCGCCGCTTCGCATCAGTCTCAGACATGAGAACCGTGCGACCGAAGCGTCCGACCAGTTCCTTAAGTGTCGCTTGGGTGAGGTAGCCATCTCCGTCGAGCGAGGCAGCCCTCTGGAAAGAAGCAATAGCCTTGCGAGTGCCAGCGCCAAACCTCGCGTCCGCTTGCCCGCGGTACTCGCCCGCCACAATCAAGAGTTTCTGGACCGCCACGAGGGCATCGTGCGACAGGGCAAGATCTGCTTCTGCTTCCTGTTCCTGATCTGGCGTGATTTCAACAGCAGCAATCTGGGGCCTGGCAACGTCTGTGGGCGACAATCGGTCCGGCTTCACAACAGGGGCATTTTTTCCGGCCAGCTGTGAGTCGATCTTGACGCTCGGCTGGAGCGACTCCGTCGCGTTGCTGACGTTTGAGGCCAAGGAGTCGTCGATAGCTTTGCGAGCTTCAATCGGCTGCCCGAGGATAAGTATTCCGCTCGTTCCTTCCAGCGAGGCCAGTTTGATCGGAGCAGACAATTGTTCCGTTTCGATCCGGTTCAATTGTTCCTGTGCGGCAGGGGCGAAGGGGCTGTTGGGGAACCTCGAAAGATATCTCTCGAAAATCTCCGGCTCGGCGCTCCCGCGGATCGACAACCACACCAGTCCCTGCTTGACGAACTCCTCGTCTTTGTCCGGTGAATCATTAGCGGGCGCGCCAAGAATGAGCACCGCCGTCTCGTTGTGCCCGGTCAGTCGCCTATAGTATTCGCTCGCCGCCGTTCGTTCCTGTGGATTGTTCAGACCTCTCATTGTTTCGAGAAGTGCAGTCTCGACATTTTTGCCAAGGTTGACGGTTTCAATCGCAGATGGATCAGCCGGATAGAGATAAACCTCGCGCAGTAGCGCCTCTTCCACCCAGGGAACCTGCGCTCCTCGGGTAATTTCGACGACTGTGTTTCGAACCCGGCGCAGCATTGTGCTGAGCTCAAGGCCCGGCCGATCGATCCATTGCAGAAGCGCGGTCGTAAACGGGCTAGTACCTTTGCCACCATCGAAGGCCACCGCGCCAGGGGCCGCCGCGAAACCAATAAGTGTTCCTGCCGCGTTTCGAGGCGACGAGGCAGCGCCGGCCGAGATGCTTCCACTGGCCAGACCGGGCGCTGTCACTACGGCCTTTGTAAATGGATTGTCGCGGCACGCGTCAAGGATAAGGACGGCCGCGTCAGGCTGAGCGGCAACGAGACTTTGATAAGCTTCTGATGCGAGGAGCGCGGATTTTGGCAAGTCGGCCCTCGAACTCATCGAGGCATCGACTGGAATGAGGTAGTTTTCGCCGTCGATCTGCATGCCGTGGCCGGCATAGAAGATGACGGCGATCTCAGCAGAATTGGCTCTCTGCGTGAACTTACGTAGGGCGCTACGCATCGCTCGGAGGTCGGCGTTGAGTACCGTCGTAACCTGAAAATCTAAAGTGGTAAGCTTGTCGGCGATCGCCGCGGCATCATTGGGTGGGTTTGCCAGCGTGCCGGCGTAACGGTATTCGCCGTTTCCAATTACCAGCGCGACTCTTTCGGCTAGTGCGGCTCCCGTAAAGAAAATGGCTAGGACTGTGGCTACGAAAAAGCCGACCGCGAGACGGGACACCCTGCTCCTAAGCTTTGGATACATTGTGGCCACGCCATGGCGCATTTGGGTGATCCTTCGATTGCCCCATACCGCTACTTACTCTTCCTTGCCCAATGGGTAAAGTCGCCTCGCACGGCTAGACGGGTCACCAACTCTGTGCGAATGTAAATCTCATCGCTCGACATTGCATATCTTGGACCGTTGCTGTTTCCGGAGCCGATGATGCCGATAGACGACAAGCTCTCAACGCTAACGCGATCCCTGATTGCGGGTGTTTCGTTGGGCGCTATCGCACTTACTCAGGTCGGCTGTGTGTCCGAGATACCTAGTGTAGCTCAGGCTTCGGCGGAGCGTACCGTTGAGAAACTCGAAGGAAGAGAGCGGGCGCTTTGCAATGCTGCCTTGAGTTCGAAATCTGTCAGCGACGTGAACGCTCTCATGCGAAGATTCCCAGGAAGCCGGTGCATAGCTCCCCTTCTCGGGGCGATGCCGTCTTCTGTATTGTCTGCTCTTTCTCCTTCGGCCGTAGCGGGCCTCAAACCCTCAGTGCGCCAGGCACTTCCGGCGCGTGTGAGAGCCAACCTGCCTTTCAAAGCCGCTGGCGGGTCGGAGCGGGGCGGTGGGTCGGAACGCGCAGCAGGCGCCGGCAGTCAGTACTGAATTCTTGTGTGCACGGCCTCTAGCGACAACGCGATTTGTTATCCAAACTGGCCCTGACCTGTATCGTTTCGCCTGCATTCCGCGCATTTGCGGAACGGTTGGAATTGGCCGGGCCTCTTGCTGATCGCGGACTGATATTGGCGCCGATGGAAATCGGAGTTCCCGAATTGGCTGAGGCCGCGGTCGTCCTCACACTCGGCGATGAAGATATCGATCACGAGAGACTTGTCCACAAGGCCGCGCGGCATGCCCTTCCTATCGTATCCGTCGTCAAGAGTTGGATTCCTGAGCGTTGGCGTCTAGCGGAATTGTTTACTAACGAGGGTGTCCTCGAAGACCGTCGCCCCGCTCGATTGTTCGAGATGTTTGGCAGGCATCTCGACGAAGATTCGGTCTCGGCTTTGGCAGCCAGTCTGCACCTATCGGAGACCTCAGAGACGTGTTCTTTCGAAGCTCCCCGGGCATTCGGGAGTTCGGTTCGACAGCAGATTGCTGCGATTGCGTCAGCCCACGGGCTTGACATAACTTCAAACGATCCACGTGTCTCACTTGTTACAGACGGATGCGGGTACGCCGCAATCACAGCTCTTTCGCAAGGCGACGAAGTCGTCTGTCTGGGAACTAGGGGCTTCGCTGGCCTTGGATTGACGCATGACGCGCCGCAGGCCGCATCTTTGGGGAGCGCGGTTGCTTCACTTGCTTCCTTACGCTTGAACAATCGCGACCGAACAAGAAGATTACTTGCCGTCGAAGCTCTCTTCAACGTCATCCCCTCCGATGCGTTTTCCCTCGCGAGTTCGCTCGACGCTTCAATCACGGCGACGGCGCGGCAGGCGCGCCGCTCGGTGAGCATCGTGATCACAAACTACAATTATCGGAACTTCGTAGGAGCGGCGGTGGAGAGTGCCTTATCTCAGACCGTTCCCGCACGCGAGGTAATCGTCGTAGACGATGGCTCTACCGACGGTTCAACCGAACTAATTTTGAGACTACCGGGCATTGTCCCCGTTCTGAAATCGAACGGCGGTCAGGCCTCCGCGTTCAATGAGGGCTTTTTGCGCTCGAACGGGGAAATTGTTGTCTTTCTTGACGCCGACGATCGCCTGTTACCGCATGCAGTCGAGAAGATCGGCAGCGTTCCGTTGCGGGGCGTCTCACGGGTTCAATTCGGCCTCGAAACGATCGACTCTAAGGGACGCTCCACGGGAATTTACCCAAGCGACACGTCATCGGCAACTGGATATCTAGTAGGACGCCTCAACTCCAAAGGCGGCTTTCCATTTATGCCTACAAGCGGAAATGCCTTCCCGCGCGAGATCCTTGAGAAATTAATGCCGATGCCCGAACAGAACTGGTCGCTTTGCGCGGACCTTTATTTGGTCCTTGCGAGCGCTCTCATTGGAGAAACTCTCAACCTTGGCGTTGCTTTGGGTCAATACAGGATACATGGAGACAACGGGCACTTCAGGCTCCTTGGCGCCGAACCCTTCCTGGCTGGCGAGCGGAAAAGGCGTCAAGCCCTTGCTTGGAAGGACCTTCTGTCGAACGTGCAACGCCTGATGTCGCGCTCTGATGCTGAAAGGAGTGGTCGCGCTCTGCAATGTTTACTGTTGACGGGTTCCGGGGAGCGATCTCTGCGCAAGAACCACTCACTCCGAGCTATCGACATGGTCTTCCGAGCCCCTCGAGCCGACAAGCTCGCTTTGCTGAGGCGGATGTCAAACGCGATTTTTCCACCCAGGCGCGGTCGCTCATCGGACAATACTGAACCGAAGTTTTCGTCGAGAAGGGTGCAAGCCGGCATTGAGGAACTTCAAGATGCTGCTGGTCCATCTACTTGGCCCCTGCTGGCTCCAGGAATACAGGAAAGCTTCTTTTCGGAAGCTTCGTCCGCAATGGCGGGTGTTGGTTGGTCTCGGTCGTTGTTCGACGGCTTAAGAATGGACGCACTTTGCGCAACTCTTGCGCTGCGCCTTCCAGATTGTCGTGCCAACTGGTGGCTCAGGATAGCGTTCAAGTTGTCCGGATCGAACCTCCTACGCCACCTTTCCGTTCGGCTAAATGGGGCACACCTTGATGCCATTGAATTGCGTGGCACAGGAACTTTCGATCTGCGTCTACCGCTGGAACTCATGCCTCTTTGGATGCCTTACCGCGGACCAAGCGCTCGCGCGGCGTGCCTCGAGTTCGAAGTAAAGGCGCCAGACGCCGGTAGAATTGCGCTACAGTCACTGGAAGTAGGGCTCCTACCCGATGTCCCGCCACGGGCACCATGTCTGCCCGTCGGGCGCGAAGTCAACTTTGGACGCGGCGCTGCAATTCGGGATCGCGGCGACCTGAGGCTTCTTTTAGGCGATGACGTCCTCGCCGGAGGATGGGAATGGCCAGATGATAAAGGAGTGCAGATGGCTGGACGTCAAGCTCGGCTTGTCTTTTCGGTCTCAGAGCATGGCGAACATGCTGTAACCGTTGGACTTCCTGAAGACCCCGGCACAGACCTTCGCGAGGTGCTCCAAGTCGTGGTCAACGACACGCTAGTGGCAATTCATACGAGCTCCAACCACAGGTCCTTTTCTTTCGTCCTTCCGATCGAAGGACCGGGTTTGGTTGTTGTTGTTATCGAGGTTTCCAGTCATGCCGCGACAGGCCTTTGGCCCGTAGTTTGTCTGAGCACCATAAGGCTCGACACTGCGCTGAAGGCCGGTAAGTTGCCGATGCTTGTTCCGAACGTCGAGCTCGATGGTCCAATGCTGGAGGACCAAGTTCGGGGATGTGACGGACTTGCAGTCGACGGAATGGTTTCGAGGATCGTAAACAGAAACTTTAGCCTCACGTTTCTCAAGGCGCCGACACTGGTCGGCGTGCGGATTTTGCTGAGAGTCTGTGCGGCGAAAGACTGGGCAGAACCGGTGGCAGCTAGCTTCATGCTGGGGGAGCGGAAGTTCGACTGCTGGCTCGGGCCAGATAATCTTATCGCATTGCCCGTACCAGACGACGCTGGTCATATAATGAGGCTCCGAGGCTATGTAGACGGTCGAGCAGGTATGTTCGCGCTCCGATCGCTGCGGATGGAGCAAGTTGTCGCGCTGAACAATGCCGTCTCTCGAATTGAAACTACCAGACTGGATCCGCTTGCGATCTACTCCTTTGTGGAGATGCCCGAAGACTGGCATCCCGTAATTGACGAGGCGCTATGGCTGGCGGGGCATTCAGGGACTATTCGGTTACCACCGCTCCAGATGGCAGCGCACGCGCTCGATGTGACTGTCTTGAGCTTAGGAAAACCACTACAGCGATTGTGGCTGGCCTGCGGCACCGAACGCATTCAAACCAGCAAGGCCGGCCTTCAAACCCTGCGGCTTCAGATCGCGGACGCGACTACGGGCCTTAAACTTGCTGTAGGATGCGATGCGGTGGTTGGGGCAACCGCCGTCAACGCGACCGGTCCAAGAATGTTGGGGGGAGCTATTTGCTCAATCGCCATTATAACGCAAACCATCCATGGCTAAAACAAGCGTGCGGGAGCTGATACTTTAAGATTTATGGCCTGCTGCCGGTTCCGTGGACACTGAGACGTGCTTGACGGAAATGCAGGGAGGGTTGATCGATTTCGGTATCGCACCGGCGGTTTTCGCCGCGCTGGCCGTCATTCAGACGCAGTTCGCCCCTCGTGCCAGACGAAGCGGGTGAGGTTGTAGGCAAGATTGGCCATGCCGATCTTCGTCCTGGCGCGAGCGATGCCGATCGTGCGGATGAACAGGCCCATCCTGGATTTCTGCTGCGCGAAGACGTGCTCGACGAACGTAAGCGCCCGGTCATGACCGCCTTCCGTAGTGGTGTTCGGATCGGCTAACGATCGGGCTCGGGATGCTGAAGATGGTGTCCATGAGTGGGGCTTAATGGACACGATCCCGTTGGACGGAATGATTGGCGGGGATCTTCGGGGCGAGACAGCGCCCGCACGCCGGCGCAAGTCCTATACCCTCGAAGAGAAGCAG